>SXSP01000419.1 GCA_005792225.1 Bdellovibrionales bacterium
GCGATCGTGAGGTCCACGCCGCGCTTTTTCAGAAGTCGGTCCATCAAGACTTGATTGTCAGGAGTATCCTCGGCCAAGAGAACTTTGATTCCGCTGAGCGGCTTGGCCGGGAGGTCTTTCATCGACACGCCCGTGACGTCCGTAGTCGGGTACGAAGCCAGTGGCGCACGATCGCTGACGACTTCGGCCGCGAGTGTGAATTCGAAGACCGAGCCGCGCCCGGGGGTTGAGTCTTTAAGCAAGACGTCTCCACCGAGGGCACGAGCCAGTTTTCTTGAGAGCGCGAGGCCTAAGCCGGTACCGCCGAATTTTCGCGTTCGGGCGCGATCAGCTTGGACAAACGGCTCGAACAAATTGAGTCGACCGTCTTCGCTGATTCCGATTCCGCTGTCTTCAACCGTGATGCGAATTAAGCACTCACCGAAGTTGAACCTTTCCGCGGCAACACTCACGCGAACCTCACCGTCACTCGTGAATTTAAGGGCGTTGCCGGTGAGGTTCGTCACAATCTGTTTAAAACGGACGACGTCGGTTTTGATCATGTACGGAACATCGCCCTTCAAATCCAGCGCGAGCGCAACCGCCTTCGCCTGAGCGAGCGCGCGAACCCCGTCGAAAACTTCGGTGAGCGTTGAGACGAGCTCGAACTCGCTCGGATGTATTTCTAAGCGACCCGCTTCGACTTTCGAGAGATCCAAGATGTCGTCGATCAATCGAGAGAGATGGCGACCGTTTCGGGCGATGGTGCCGGTGAACTCCTGCCGCTCTTCGGGTTTTAAATCTCCGTCGGAGAGGAGTTCGCTGAAGCCCAAAATCACGCCGAGCGGTGTGCGAATTTCGTGGCTCATATTGGCCAGAAATGCTGACTTGAGAGCGTTCGCGGTCTCGGCCATCTGTCGTGCGAGAATGAGTTCTTCTGCACTTTCACGGACGGAGGTGATGTCGGCCGCGGTTCCGCTGATGCGAACGGCATCGCCGTGCTCATCATAGAAGGCTTTTCCCTTGCTTTGAATCCAGCGAGTTTGTTTGGAGCTTCCCGCCATCACCCGGAACGAAACATCAAAGTGCGTACGCGAATCGATCGCTTCTTTGAGCGCCGTGGTAAGCGCATCGCGATCTTCGTTTGCGAGATTTTCGACGGCCATTTCAAACGTTCCGTCGAACTCTCCGGCTTCAAAACCCATGAGCTTTTCCATCGAGCCCATCCAGAGGATACGGCCGCTGCGCAGATCAAGATCCCAGACCCCCAAGTCCGACGCTGCCAACGTAAATTCGAGACGCTCGTTTTGCAGGGTCAGTTGCGCCGAAGTGTGCCGGCTCTGAGTTTCATCGAGGATCAAAGAGGCGATGGAGAGCAATTTGCCGTCGGCATCGACGATGGCGGAGTTGTGCCAAGCACAATCGATGACCCGACCTTCTTTCGTGTAATTGCGATGGCGAATGCTTTCCATTCGCGTCTCGCCGTTGACGAGCGCCTGAAGAGCCTGGCAAACGTCGAAGAGATCTTCGTCATGGATGAAGCGAAAATCCACGTACCTGCGACCGAGGACTTCCTCGGCTTTCCAGCCAAAAATTTTCTCAGCCCGGCGGGACCATCGCCGAATCCTGAACTCGGGATCCCACTCGACCAAAGCGAGCGGGCTATGCTCGAGGTGGGCCAAAAGTTGAATCATAGTTGAGTTTTCACTTTGTGAATCTTGTCGCACTAAAACACACCACCGAAATTGAGGATGAGGTCTTAACAGCACCTGCCCATCCCGCGCAACCGGATACGACAAAACTAACCAAATTCCGATGCACAACAATTTTAATTTATTTTTTAATCAACGCCCGGACAACCGCCGACCGCAGGAACATCAGTAAACATTGTTAACTGTTGTGCGCCCTGGATGCCGCGATGGCAAGCACGTTCGCCGGACTTAAGCCGGGTTCGAACCGCTTCATATTCGTCAAGAAATCTAAACACATTTCCAGTAGATGCGAGGGTCATCCGCCCCCATCCTGAAGGATATGAGCCGCATGATCTCGATGGGTAAGAGAAACCGGAAAGTTTCGCTCGTGGTTTCCGCCCACGAAAGGCAGGAGTCACTTCGGGCGCTCCGAGCTGCTTTTCTGGAGACCCACAAACACTGCTTACTGATTGTTTCGCAATCTGTCAGCGAGGATTTTCCGCGCAACGGAGAAAATACGCCGGAGCTGATGGCCATGGTTCTCGCGTGCGCCCAGATCAGCCAGAGCGCCTCGACCTTGATCCAGATCGATTCCGAACATCTTTTGTCGTTCTTGGCGTCCTGCATCGAAATTTGCCGATCCACGGCCGAAGCCTGCGACGTCGCTGGCCTGGAAGGGTGCCGGGCCGCCTGTCTTGAGAGCGCGGAGAAGTGCTCGCTATTTCTAAACGGCCCTTCGATGCCCCTCTAACTTGCGAAGCTCTCCCCTTGGTGAGAAAATCAGCCATCACTGAAGGAGACCGCGTGCTCAACGCATCGAACGACAGCTTGACGAAAGAGCTGACCCAAGCTCTCACCGAAATCATTTCCGAAACGAACGGAATCAATCTCTCCGACACCCTGGAGCTCATGGCGAGCTCCGAAAGCGTCAAGCAGCGACCCGTCGTCCAGAAGCTCGCGATCGAATTCCGAAACCTCCTGTTCCAGTTCCAGAGCGATCAAGTCGATATGACGACTCTCTTGAATCATCCGATGGCGAAGGGATTGTTCGGATTCTTCCGGGAGTTCCCCCTCCCCTATCGCGATCAACACACGCACTTGACGGGCGCCCTTTCCGCCGAATTCATCTATCCGCGAATCAAAAAGCTTCTCGAGGGCCCGAACAAGGAACTCTACGAAGAAAAGATCAAGGCGATCTACGGCCCGGGCTCGCTCCCGATCCGCAGCTCTGAAGACGTCGAGAAACTTTTGAAGCTGAAAACCGACGAACGTTTCAGCCGCTATCTCAGCATTCTCATGCTTCCGAAATTCCTCCTCGTCGACCGCGCCGCTCACCGCGATGCCGCCTATCACTTGGCGAAGGAGCTGTATCAGAAGTACAACGTTGGCTTCATTCGTTTGAAGTTCACGTTCTCGCGCGGCACCGCCGATGAGAGCGAAAAGGTACCGGGCCTCGATAACGTCAGCGAAGAAGACGTCGTTCTCGGACTCTACGACGGCTTCATGGATTTTAAAAAAGAGGTCCCGCAGTGGGATTTCGTCTTAAGTCCGAGCTTCCGCAAAGAGGGAAACTTCTTCGACAACAAAAACTTCAAGTCGAAAAAAGAACACTTCCTAGCGCAAGTGAACCAGATCCTCGCGCTTCTCGAAAAACATCCCTTTCTTCGCCCCTACATGAACGAAGTCGACACCGTCGGAAACGAATCCGAGCTCTTCCGCAAGAGCCACTTCATGGACATGAAGATCGGCTTCCGAAAACTCCAGTACCGAGGTTTCCGCATTCGCTCGCACCACGGTGAAGTCTGGAAAACACTCCGGAAGGGCATTCAAGCCGTCGACAACGCCATGAACATCTGGCGGATCGATACGCTCGAACACGGGCTGTCGCTCGGAATCAATCCCAACTTCTACTTCCACTCGCTCTACCAGCGCGTTCTCAAATGGAACCGCCGCGGCGAAGCCATTCGCCCAGGCACGCCCGAATACAACGAAGTCACCGAGATGGATTGGAACGACGGTCACCTTTACGTGCGCGATAAACTCATTAACGGCGAAGCCCTCTCGGAAGAAGACATCCGGCTGTTCACCAAGGCGAAGTTCCACACCGCCCGCGAAGTCGAAATCTACCAACACGACGTGCTCGACCGCATGATCGACAAGAGCGTTTCGCTCGTCGCACTTCCGTCATCGAACAACAAACTCACGAACAACTTCGAAGACTACAAAGATCACCCGTTCTCCTGGTGGGAAAAGAAAAACGTCCCTTTAGGAATCGGCACCGACAACTACGTCACGCTCGACACGAACTTCATCCAAGAACTGCTCGTCGTCCTCTTCTCCGACCCCCAGGGCCTCAAGATCACAAAACTCCTGATGGTCGCAACCGGCGAAGAAAACCGCCCCTACCTCAGCCACCTCCTCTGGACGATGCGGAAGAAGTTCCGCTGAGGGGCATGAGCTCTGCTTTGTGATGGAACTTGATTCGGCGACCGACCTTGCCAGCGGATGGACCGCGAACACAGAGGACGAGTGTTTGGACTGATCCAGATGGTCCGGGATTTGTTTCACGTGACTCTGGTAAACTTGATTCGGCGACCTACCTTGCCAGCGGATCGGCTGCGCGCGCAGAAGAAGAGGCTTTGTCCGGGGCGCACTTGAGATCGCGGCTTTTTTAGTAAACACAAGTAGTTTGTATGACTTTATTGTAGATCAGTGGGCCGGAACTGCGCTCTAGCTTGAATCGGCGACCTACCCTCCGGTCCGAAAAAAGCGCGAACAGCTGTAAACAAACAAAGATTACTTTGATCTCCGACCGCATCATCGATTGCTTTTTCTTCTAGGCGAACGTAGAACGGCTCTCGATGTCGAAGCAGCTCGCGTTCGAGATTCCTACACATGGTGGACGAAGAAAAAATGCGGGCCGCAAGAAGAGGCTCAAGCATGAGCTCGCGCATTCGGCGAGAGAGCGTGTCACGGCGAGTACGCCTTTGCATATCACGATCAAACTGAAAGCTCATCTTCCCGGGCTCCGCACGAAGAGTTGTTTGAGGGCGTTTAAGCGCGGGATTCAGAAAGCGGCTTTGAAGGGTTTGCGGGTTCAGCAATTCGCGGTGGAGACAAATCATATTCATTTGTTGGCTGAGGCCGACGAGAATCGCGATCTGACACTGGGGATGGCGAGCCTGGAGAGTTCGATCGTTTGGGCTTTAAGGAAGATCTTTGGGTATTGGGGTGAGGTTTTCAGGTCGCGGTTTCATCTTCACGTGTTGCGGACGCCGAGTGAGATGAAGCGGGCTCTCTCTTATGTTTTGTTCAATCATTCGAAGCATACCGGGCAGCCGCGGTTTGCGGATTTGTTTTCGTCGATCTTCGAGTTCGTAGATTTGAGAGACCTTGCTCCGGAACTTCAGCTGATCATCAGGCCTGCGTGGCGTGAAACTTTCGTCGACGCTCTGACGCCCGCGAGGGCTTGGCTTCAACGCCTTGGCTGGAAGCGCGGGCGCTGAGCGCCCCGCTCCCGCTACTTCTCCACCGTTACGGTGATGCCGGAGCCGCGGCGGGCGATTTGGACACTGACGTCGCTCACGTAGTTTTGGACGACGACGTCGATGGTTTCGCCTCCGACTTCGAGGCCGGTGATGCGGACGGTTTCGAGAGAATCTGGAAGACGAGGTCGTGAGAAAGAGACGCGTTTGTGCCAGCCGTCCACTTTTATTCCCAAGAGGGATTGCAGCATGACGTAGACGCTTCCGGCGGCCCACGCTTGCGGGGAGCAGGCGTGGGGGTAGAGTGTTGGTGCCTCGCCTTCGCGTCGCGCGAAGCCGCAGTAGACTTCGGGCATACGTTGCAGGTCCATGTACATGGCGCTGCGGAACATGCCGTTGAAGATGCGTTCGACTTCATCTTTATAGCCGGCCTTGGCGATACCCCAGGCGACGAGAGAGACATCATGGGGCCAGACGGAGCCATTGTGGTAAGACATCGGGTTGAATCTGGCGGCGTCGGCGGCGATCGTGCGAATGCCCCAGCCCGAGAAGCTCTCGGGCGCCATGAGGGTCTCGACGAGTGCGGGAACGCGCTCGTCTTTCACGATGCCGGAGAAGAGGCAGTGGCCCGCGTTTGAGCTCTTGACGCGGCAAGGTTTCTTGTCGCCATCGAGGGCGAGCGCGAATGTTTTGAGATCGTCGAGCCAGAAGGCTCGGTCGAATTTTTCTTTGAAGTCTTCGGCTTGGTTGCGGAGCGATTCGGCGAGGTCGCGGAGACCGATGGCTTCGGCCATTTTGGCGCCTTCGATTTTCGCCTTGTACGCGTAGCCTTGGACTTCGCAAAGGGCGATGGGTCCACGGGCGTCGCGGCCGTCGGCATGGAAGATGGAGTCGGTTGAATCTTTCCAGCCCTGGTGGATGAGGCCGTTGGGATTTTCACGTTCGTACTCGATGAAGCCGTCTCCATCGCGGTCACCGTACCGATCGAGCCAAAAGATCGCCTGCTCAAAAGCCGGCCAGTTGGCGCGGATCGTTTCGACATCGCCCGTGCGCGTGAGGTACTGCCCGCCCAAGATAACGAAGAGCGGAGTTGAGTCGATACTTCCGTAGTACATTCCGAAGGGGATTTCCTTGAGGTTCGCCATTTCACCGAAGCGAACTTCGTGGATGATTTTTCCCGGAGTTGCTTCGCGCTCCGGGATACGTTCTTTGGCCTGCGTTGCCGCGAGATACTGGATCACGCCCTTGGCGAGCGACGGGTTCGCCCAAAGACATTGGAGAGCCGTGATGATGCCGTCGCGACCGAAGGCCGCGCAGAACCAAGGGATGCCGGCGTAAGGGTAACTTCCGCCGCGGTCGGTTTCGGTGGTCATCATGACGAGATCGTCGGTGGATCTTCGCATCCAACTGTCGAACTGTTCGTTAGATGTTCTAACGCCGCAGTAGGCTTGGCGGCCGGCCATGTGATCCGCATGATTTTTTTTGAGGCCGCTCGCGTA
>SXSP01000420.1 GCA_005792225.1 Bdellovibrionales bacterium
GATATGAAGTACGTCGAAATTTATTTCGCCACTCAGTACTACCCACCGGCAAAAGCGGGCGAGCCCGAGGCCGAACTCAAGCTCGCCGCCAACTACACGAACGAGCTGGGAGTTCCAAGCTCGATGGCATTCATCGCCTACGAAACTTCAAAGGACGACATGATCTGCACGAACGCCGAAGGCCTCCAGAGCTGCACCTCACAGCTCAGGGGATTCGTGTTCACCACGACTCTTCAGAGTCGAAACGGGAAAGTCTTTTTGAACAACACATTCCACTGGCCCGAGCCCACCCGCGATTACCTGTTTCGGCGAACATCGATGGAACTGGAAAGAATCGACTAACCAATTTGCCCAGAAGTGACGTCCGGTCGCTTCACGGGAAAACGAACGCGAGTTGGGGTCGTCCAAACAATTAAAGGGGCCAGTTTCTATAACTTGAGTATCACCTTACCTACGTGGTCGCCCGCTTCCAAATAGTCATGGGCGGCCTTCACGTCTTGAAGTGAAAACACGCGGTCGATCACGGGCTTTACCTCGCCTCTCTCGAGGAGCGGCCAAACTCGTTCGTGCAGCTCGCGTGCGATCAACGCTTTGTCATCATTCGAGCGCGGGCGCATCGTCGAGCCGGTGATGGTTAGGCGCTTCGACATGATTTCAAAGATGTTCACTTTTACGTCTGCTCCCTGAAGCGCCGCAATGTGGACCAGTCGCCCGAGGCGCGCGAGTGACTTAATGTTTCTCGGGGTGTAATCGCCGGCGACCATATCGAGGATCAAATCCACTCCGCGTTTTTCTGTCAAATGAGCGATCTCGGCCGCGAAATCCTCACGGCGATAGTTGAAGGCGTGGTGAGCGCCGAGCTTTAAACAGGCCGCGCACTTCTCATCCGTTCCCGCCGTCGTGAAAACGGTGGCGCCGAATGCTCGGGCGAGTTGAATCGCCGTCGTTCCGATTCCGCTCGCGCCCCCGTGGACTAAAAATTTTTCTCCACTCGTTAAGCGACCGATCTGGAAAACGTTGGCCCAAACGGTGAAGAAGGTTTCCGGAATTCCGGCGGCCTCCTCGTACGAGAATCCTTCGGGCACCGGAAGACAGTGGCTCGCGGGCACCGCGCAGTATTCGGCGTAACCGCCACCGGGAACGAGCGCGCAAACTTTTTCTCCCAGCTTCAGTGATGCTCCGCTGCCAACCTGAACAACCTCGCCCGCGACTTCAAGCCCGAGAATCGGCGAAGCACCGGGCGGAGGTGGATAAGTTCCTCTTCTCTGCGCGAGGTCCGGTCGATTCACACCGGCCGCGTGAACACGGATCAAAACTTCACCGTCGGCGGGAGTCGGCCTCTCCGCCTCTTCGATGCGAAGCTGATCGGTGTCACCAAAAGCTTTGAGTCCAACTTGGATCATTTTCAATTGAGCCTCCTCATTCGAGAACGAATGACTTCATCAACTTCGCGGCGATCGGATTTTCGAGTTTGCGCTGAGCTGAGATGAGCCAAACTTCCTCATGCACGCCGTCCAGGCGCCCGATCCGTTTCAGATCCTTATCTCGAATGTCTTCCATCTTCACCTCGGAAAGCGGCGCGAGGCCGATTCCGTTCGCGGCGAGCAAGCGCTGCAGGCTCGTGTCTTGAGTCTCTGCGACCGACTGAATCTGGATGCCCTGAACTTTGAAGTAGTGATTCAAGTCGTGACGAAGCTTGCTGTGCAAGGTTGGGAGCACGAAGGGCTTACCGTCGAGCGATTTCGGAAACGCCTTCGCGAGATGGCGAAACTGAGCTGCACCGTAGACGGCCACGGGAAGCCTCGCGACGGACTTCGAGAAAACTTGGGTTTGTTCGGAGATGGTCGGAGGGTAGTTCGAAAGAATGAGATCGATTCTGTGGGCGTAGAGTTCACGAAAGAGTTCGTCGCCCCGCCCTTCTAGAATCGAAACCGTGCAGCGACCCATCTTGTAAGCTTCGAGCACGAGCGACAAGATCACGCTTTTTGGAACACTGTCGAGCGCTCCAATCTGCAGATGAGTTTGACCGAACGAGGCCTCGTCGTGAAGAACCTCGAGCATCTCATCGCCAAGCTTGAAGATCTCGTTAGCGTAATCGAGAGCGGCTCGTCCCGCCTCGGTGAGGACCATTTTTCGATTTCGCCTCTCAAAGAGGGGCCGACCGATCATGTCTTCGAGCTGCTTCAGCTGACTACTCAAAGTTGGCTGACCGAGTCGAAGTTTCTCGGCGGCGCGGGCGATGCCGCCTTCCGTCGCAATGGCGCGAAAATAGAAGAGATGTTGGTAGTTCAGCCAGCGCACGGCACCTCCAAGGGAAACTTCGTTTTAACGAAAGTTTTAGTTTCAAACTATCGTCTTTCCGAAAGCTAGCACTCGGCCGTATACTTGTGAAGAGTGACTGGAGGTCCTTATGGCAATGTTCAAGAGAATTGGTCTCTTCTTGATGGTCAACGCGTTGGTCGTTGTCACCATTTCTCTCATTTTGAATCTTCTCGGCGTGAAGCCATATCTGACAGCGCGTGGAATCGATTATGGCGCGCTGATGGTGTTCTGCTTGGTCTGGGGTATGGGCGGTGCGTTCATCTCTCTCGGACTCTCGCGGATCATGGCGAAGTGGACGATGGGTGTTCAGATCATCCCGCCCGACGCTCGTGAACCCGAACTTCGTGAGCTCGTTAACACGGTTCACAGCCTGGCGCGGGCGGCGAACCTTCCCGCGATGCCGGAAGTCGGTATCTACGAGTCGCCGGAAATTAACGCCTTCGCGACGGGTCCTACGAAATCGCGTTCACTCGTTGCGGTTTCCTCTGGGCTCTTGCAGCGCATGGATCGCGATGAAGTTCGCGGCGTTCTTGGGCACGAAGTCGCGCACATCGCGAACGGTGACATGGTGACCA
>SXSP01000421.1 GCA_005792225.1 Bdellovibrionales bacterium
CAATATCGCGGCGAGAAAAGGTGAGACGCTCAATGCTTACCTCAGCGTCATTCATAGAAGCCAATTTGGATCGCAGAACACCGAGACGGGCGAGTATTCGAGTGCTGATGGAAGCGTGAATGGAAGTAGTACAACCGCTTCCACAAACAATCTCTTGCTTGTCAATCGGGCGTGGGGAGCCTGGAAGGCATCGGAGACATTGAGCTTTAAGGTGGGGCGTTTCGGAATCGCCGTCGCCGATGGATTGGTGTTCTCTGAAAATCAATGGGAAGATGTGCCGACCGCGCACGAGGGTTTGGAAGCCGCGTTCGACATGGATTTCGCAAAGTTCTCATTTTTTTTCACGAAAACAAACGAGCTAACGCTGCCGCCAACGAATCAGACGGGGGCGCCGAACAGCGATCCGGAGCGGAATCTTCACCTGGCCACGCTTGATCTCAAAAATCTTCCCGATGCGGTTAAGACCGCGAATCTGCATTTTGTCCTGGTCACGCGGGACGCGTCTGAAACTTCGGCGACTCCGCCAGTTCTCATTGGAGCGCAGAATTGGCAGCACGTTGGGCTCACGCTCGGGGGAGATTTCGGGAGCATCATCTATAAGCTCACGGGAGCTTATCAGGTGGGGAGTCTCTCGAAAACTCAAGCCCTCAACCAGAAGCTGAACGCGCACATGTACGACGCGATGTTGGGGTACTACCTGCCCGACTCGGCAAATTTTAAGTTTGCGGTCGGATACCATGTCGATTCCGGAAACAAAGCGGATTTTACGGGAGCCTCCGATGAGAGTCAGCGCTACCAAACGCTCTACTACGATCGGCACGATACGGCGGGACTCATGGACTTTTTGCGGTGGGGAAATTTGACGTATTGGAATGTTGATACATCCTTCATGCCTTCGGATGACTTCGAAATGGGGGCGCGGGTTTACCTTTTCAGCCAAACCAAGAGTGGCGACCCCGCGGGGAGTGCGTTGGGTGAGCGGTACCGGCAAGGCATAGAACTCGCCAGCGTTGCTGCAAACGAACAGAACCTAGGGAGTGAAGTCGACGCTTACGGCACGAAGTTCTACGACGGCGGTTTCAAAGTCGGCGTGCGTTTGGGTGCGTTCATGCCCGGGAGTTATTTTAAGAACGGTACGGGAAAGCGAGAGAAGCCGATCATTCAGGGAATGTTCCAGGGATCGTTCGAATTCTGATTTCGTTTAAGAGATCGTCGAGAACGGGCGGTTTCCGGCAATTGGGCCCATTCGTCTAGTTTTGAGACGGTTTTTGCGATTTATCGTCGAATTCAGTCAATTGTCGGGACCGGCGTTCCGATATGAACTCATGCGAATTCAAATCTCCCGCTTTATCGTTCTCGTTGCCTGTAGCGTGGTGGTCGGCTCTCAAGCGTTCGCGAAAAGCCGTGAACTGCCGCTAGCCGCGCCCCTGACGAAAGAGTTGAACCTCGTCTTGCGCGCGGGAGATAGCCTGCACAAATCACTTCTGAGCCATGACGAAGAACAAATCGAAATGGGATTGCGAGATATTCTTTGGCAACTTGAGCGTGCGAAATCGGCACTTGGATTCGCGAAAATGCATGAGCGGGGACATTTAGTTCGAATCCTTGAAGCCGCTCAGGAGCAATTCGAGGCGACTCAGAGAGTTTACGGGGATGAGCGTCGTCTGCGTCTGGCCGCTGGCTATAACCAACTCGTGAACTTGGTTCGAATCTACCAACTCGATAAGGCCTACTCGATCTTCTTTTGCCCGAAAGATCGTACGACTTGGGTCCAGCGCGGGATCACCGGCGCTAATCCATTTCGTGCGGAAGGCCACCGCGACAATTGCGGGATCCGCGTTCCTAGATAAGGCGGCCCCTCGTGGATCAGTTCATTAACTCGCTTCCACGAACGGTTATTGCCATCGGGGCGATCATCATCGGTTTCTTTCTAATGCGCCTGAATGATCCTCCCGTCACCGTTTGCGATCTGCAGATGAATCTCTTTCGAGAGTCACAGAAAAAATTTTTGTATTCGGCGAGTGATCTCGGAAAGCCATCGATGGCGAAGGAAGCTTACGAAATCTGCAAGGGCGACAACAGCCCGGGGGGCTGCTTCGAATACTTCGAGAATTTAAAGAAGCTCACTGTTGACCTTACGAACATCCCCGAGCAGTGCGCAGCGAAAGCCGCAGAGGAACCGCAAATTCAAACTTGGGTTCAGCGCAGTTTAAAGCTGATGGTGCAAATGGCATGGGGCGAGCGCGCACCTGCATCTTACGTTCAAAAAAACGGATGGTTTGACGCTTCTGATATCTCGTTGTTCTGCGATTTAAAGAGAAGCGCGATTCGCATCTTTGGGAACGACGTCTACTCTCAATGGAGAGAAGAAATTCTGATGAGCGTTCCGGATTACGAGAAAATTGGGCGGGAACAGGCCTGGCAGAAGAGCCTAGTTTCCACGCCCTGTGATCATTATCGTTAATCGCATCATCTAGAGCGAAGTCACTTTTAACGTCATGACTTGGATTTTTTCTTTCGGCTCGAAGACGCCCGCCATGACAAAATCGTTGTCGAGTCGATGTTGAACCGTAAATGACCCTGCCTTGGTCAAATGCGAACGATCAATTTTCCAATCGTGCGGGTTCAAACCAAATCGGCTGAGTTGGCGCTTTAATTTGCGGAGCATGACGTAATTCTGAAGTTGTGCGGAAGACATTTTAAACCCCTTTATGAGAAATGTTTTGCGTCTTTCACCAAGGGGGATAGCAACATGGGTGCCATCTTGAGGGCCGACCTAAACCATCATAATGACTCATCTCCGTAAAGCAAAGATGGCGCTGATTTCTGTTTATCGGATTTTGTTTCGGACAACCGGGCAATCGTTGCGGGCGAATCGGGATTCAGGCAATCTCGCGCCATGAAGAAGTTTGTATGGATCTTAGTTCTGGAAATTTTGGTTGTGATCGCGGTGACCGCTGCTTTCAAGCTGATTGATCAGCGTCTTGTCGCGGCTGCGGTGGCGGGTACGATCTTTGTCATCCTGGGACTCGTGATCTTTATCATGGGATTGAGAGATGCGAGTTTCCGGAGATCGTTCACTTTTCCGGTTGGTTGCCTGCACCTGTTCGGCGTCGCGCTCCCGCTGATGATCGTGCGATTCCTCAACACGACAGTGCAGTTTAGTGAAGTTCGGATTTGGGGTTTACCGGGTCCGCTCTTCCATCAGATTTCGGGAGGCGTTTACTGGCTTTTGATGATCGCTGCCGTAGCGGATGCGGTGAGGAATTGGAGACAACAGCGGACTAAATAAAAAAGGACCTCGCGTGAGGTCCTTTTTTTATTCGCTTGCTGAAAATGCGAAATTTAGAGGCTGAACGGCTTCGGAGAGATGGGCTCCGGGCGCTCGAAGAAGTCATAAGCTTCGTTGCCGACAGGAAGCATCGCGAGGTTGCGTGCTTTTTTAACCGCAGCCGCAACGCGCTTTTGTTGAGCGAGCGAGAGCTTGCTGATGCGGGCGGGAGTTACTTTTCCGCCTTCACCAATGAAGCGAGCGAGAGTTTGCGGATCCTTGTAATCGAAGTGGTAGTCGCCAGGGAATTCGGGGCGGTACTTCGAACGAACGTTCTTTTTCATGAGACCTTCCTTTTACTGTCAGCTGTAAACGACGGGAACCTAACTCATGTGCCCATCGGCGTCTGATTTAACTCCCCCGGCCTGACTCTCGATTTCGAGCCATCGAAATCAAGATCCGTGGACGCGGTTCCAAATGGTCAGGAACGGTTCGAAGATCCCTTAGTGGGGAACCCGAGCCGAACCGGATCGCAGGATACCGGCGGAGGGAGGTCGCCTCAGACGAGGCCAATGGTATACGACAGAAATCCGTTGCCAACAAGGACCTTTTTCCTTATACCTGACTCCTCAACGGCGGACCCCCGGTCTTTAAGTGTTGGGCTTTACGCTCAATAACCTGAACAATTGCCGATTTTTCCTAGGCCGCTCCCTTGGAGTGGAAGGACGGGCAATGCAGGTTTTGACGGTTCGGTCGCCGAAGTAAATTAGGGTTAGTACTTTTTGTATTTTTGAGGGAGGTCCCGATGGGACGCTGTGAACTGACTGGAAAAGGCCCGGTCGTAAAAAACTTGGTGAGCCACTCGAACATTAAAACCAAGTCTATCAGTCAGCCGAACATTCAAAAGAAACGTGTGTTCAGCCAAAGCCTTGGCCAGCTCGTCACCCTTCGAATCGCGGCAAGCGCCATTCGTGACATGGAACACGTGGGTGGCCTCGATAAATACATTTTGAACCTTGAAGAGTCTGCTCTTTCGAAGCGCGCTCTTGCTATCAAGACACGTATCCGCCAGAAGATGTCTGGTAACAAAAAAGCCGAAACCGGCAAAGCCAGCAAGAAGGCGTGAGGAGCGAAGCCATGAAATTGAAAATCCGCAAAGGCGCGACCGTTGAAGTGACTACGGGCTCGGAAAAGGGCAAGCGCGGTACCGTTCTCGATATCGACAAAGCGGCTCTCCGCATTCGCGTTCAAGGCGTTAAGATCGTCACACGTCACTCGAAAAAAGATGGCCTCGTAAAGTCCGAAGGCTACATCGACTATTCGAACGTAAAACTCATCG
>SXSP01000422.1 GCA_005792225.1 Bdellovibrionales bacterium
CGCTCGTCGTCTCAACCTGCGGGTAGATTTCATCGCGCAACCGGCCGGTCTGGTGCGAGCATTTGATGAAACGTGTGCTGGGGCGATCGTAATAGAAGCAACGGCCGACACGAGGAATCGAGCGATCTCCGATTTTCACGGTGGATTCGTAAACCTGTAAACCTCCGGAGTTTGCGTCGGTGTATTCGACTTTCACATCAAGAGATTGTCCGGCCGCGGTTGTCGAACGGCAGGAGTAAACGCCCGCGAACGCAGCGTTCGAAACGAGTAGGGAACTTACCAGCACGAACAGAACGAGTACTTTCACGAAATAGCCTCCAGTCATCGGAATTTTCAGCGGGGACAATGCCAGAGCTGAGTCAATTAATCACGCACTGATTTGTGCTCTAAGAATGAACTCTTTACCACACGTCTCGTTTCGGGACGTCGAACATCCAGTCGACAGGTGCGTGTCGCGTGACCAGCAGGAAAGGCTCAGTGCAGGTGGTAACTGGCGTTCCTCTTGCACAACCTCGTATACGACCGAAAACAAATCTCTTCAGGCGGCGGGGCGGAATCTCAAGAGATTTAACCGAGGTGTCGATAAAGTGAAACGCATCTTTGGCGGGAAGACCGAAAGGCTCAAAATGAGATTTTCTGATTGGAGGAGCACTCTCCAAGCGCTCGGAGGCATCACGGCCTTTCTCGTTGGCGTCTTGATCTTCCAGAACTGCAGCGGTGGATTTACCGCTTCCTCCTCGCTCAGCTCCATCGGGAAAACCATACTTCCGAGCGACATCGTTGATGGTATTGGCGGCGGTATCGGCGGTGATTTCTTCGGAAAGGGCGGGCCTCCTCCAGCGGTGCAATCTCGGTCTCGCTTCGAGCTTCTGTTCGCGGCTCAAGATCTCCTCGGGGATCCGAGCCTGAGCGTGGAATTGATCAAATCGATTCCCGCCGATCCTAAGGTCGCGGGCTTCGAGTCAGCGGCGACTCAACATTACGATGAAGCCTACATGTCGGTTCGCATGGAGTTCGCCGAGGCGGTCGCCCAGAGAGTGATTCGTTCAAACAATGTCTTCAATTGCCAGCCGACGATGGGCCAGCATATTCCGTTTGATGGCTGCGTACGCGATGTCCTTCTTCGCTTTGCGGAGCGGGCGTTCCGTCGTCCTCTCTCGGGCGAGGAACGAAATAACATTCAGCAAATTTTCCACAATGTTTCAACGGCCACGATGGTAGAAATTTCAACGGGAGTTCGCAGACCACCTCACGGCTATCTCGACAACACGGATGGAATGATCGCTCGCGGGTGGAGTCTTGATCCCGACTGGCCCGAGCGCACGGTCGAAATCCATTTCTATGTGGACGGGACCTTCGTCGGAAATGCATTCGCAAATCAGCCTCGGCCCGATGTGAACGCTCACTTCCAGTCGCAGGGGCTCGACTATAAAGGCGATCACGGATTCGCATTCCGTATTCCCGACCAGTACGCCGATGGACACATCAGAACGATCGTCGCCTACGCGATCGGTAACATCGAAAACCCCGAGCTCGGCCGAAAACAATTCGGCGGATCGCGAGCTGGTGATCTCGCGGTTCCTCCGCAGCTCTCGGCTCCGACTGAGGAAGCGGTTAAGGCTGTCGTGTCTTACGTTTTGATGTCTCCGGCTTTCCAGCTTCGGGTGACCAAACCCAATATTGAACTCTCAGCCGAGCAGAACGAGCATTACGAGATCGCCAACAAAATGGTGATGTTCGTGAGCGGCGGCCTGCCGGATCACGATCTTCTCGAAAACGCGCGGACACTTCGGCTGAAGACCGCTGAGGTCTACGACAGTGAACTTCGCCGCCTCATCCGTCAGAATGCCGATCGATTCGTCGGCAACGTCATCGGTCAGTGGATGGGTACCCGCGAATTCTCGATGATCGAGACGCTCTCGCCGCTCGAGCAGGCGATGGTGCAGGAATCCCGACTCGTCTTCAAAGAGATCCTCACTCAAAATCTTTCGAGTCAGAAGATCCTTCGCCCGGGCTTCACGTTCGTGAATTCGGCGCTCGCTCAACACTACGGAATCGCGGGAGTGAACTCAGGTCAGTTCGTGAAGGTCACGCATAACGAGCGAGGGGGAATCCTCTCGCAAGGCGCTCTCCTTCGTGCGACCGCTCCGGTTTCTGAAACGAAGCCCATCATCCGAGGTAAATGGGTTCAGGCGAACATTTTGTGCCGCACGATTCCGCCACCGGATGCCGAGCTCTTCCAACAAATCGAGAACGCGAAAAAGGCCGCCGATCCCAACTGGTCGGTCTCGGAAAAACTCGCGCAGCACAGGGCCGCCGGCAAAGTCTGCAACTCCTGCCACCAATACATGGACCCGCTCGGCTTGGCCCTCGAGAACTACGGACCGTTCGGACTCTGGCGCGACCGTTACGATGACAAGAAGCCGGTCATCGCGGCGGGAGAACTCGACGGCAAGCCGTTCAATAACGTTCATGACCTCGTCGGAATCGTTGAACAACGCGAGGACTTCCGCGATTGCGTCGTCATGAAAATGATGACCCACGCGCTCTCTCGTCCCGTAGCGCCCGAAGAACTCGCTTACTTAAAAAAGATCTCGCGCGAGAAAACGAACTTCGCCGACATCCTGCTCGCGATCGCGAAGATTCCTTCTTTCCTCGAGCCGAGAAAGGACTAAAATCCATGAGCCTCACTCGAAGAAGATTCATCCAAGGTTCCGGAATCGTCCTGTGGCTCCCTTTCCTGGAGTCACTCGTTCCCGCGCAAGCCTTCGCTCAGGCGCAACAACGCCGCAAGTTCATCGGCGTCTTCTCGCCGAGCGGAATGCACATGAGCTTCAACCCGGCTCAAGGCGGGCAACCCTCGTTCACGAGTAACGGGAACTGGACGTTCGCCAACGCCTTAAGACCCGTCGTCGAAGCTGGTCACCAAGGTAACGTCATGTTCCTCCGCGGTGTGCATTCCACCTACGGCCAAGATCCGCACTGGCAAAACACTGCCGGCTTCCTCTCATGTAAACCTCTGGTATTGGGTCCGTCACGTCCCGTGATTTGTGGAAAGAGCTTCGACCAGATGGTCGCGGAAAAATTTCCGACGCCACTTCGTTCGATGCACGTCGGATGGAGACCGATGAATCGCGACTTCTCCGGCGACCACGCTCACTACTCTGATCGCTACGTCGACACGATCGCGTGGAGAGCCGATGATCGCCCGATCGGAAACACATACTCGATCACGCAGCTCTACGACACCGTCTTCATGGCCAACGCGAAAACCGGTGCCCGCATGCGCGCGATGAACGCGCAGAAAAAGAGCGTTCTCGATATCGTGCTGAATGACCTTAAGTCGGTGAACCGCCAACTCGCGAGCGACGACAAAGAGCGACTCGACAAATACACCGAAGGCGTTCGGGAACTCGAGCGCTCCATCGCGAAAAAGATGGAAGGAACATCGGCCATCAACTGCACTCCACCGAACGCAGAGCAAGCTCAAGCCGATTACGGGGCGCACATCGCGATCATGCAGAAGTTCGTCGCGCACGCCCTACAGTGCGATATCATTTCGTCGGCCACGATCATGTACGATGACGGCGTCGGTGACCAGCACCTGGTTCACCCCGGCACGGGGCACGATCACCATGCTTACGCGCATCTCTCGACCGGCCAAGACGACGTCAACCGTCTTGAGTCGATCAATCGCCGCCACGGAAGCTTCTTCGCGCAGCTCCTCTCGGAGCTCAAAGGCCGCAACCAGCTCGATCAAACACTCGTCCTCTGGGGATCGAACATGTCGGACGGAACCGTCCACAGCACCGACAATCTCCCGCTGGTTCTCGCCGGCGGCGGCGGCGATCTCAAATTCGGAGAAGACGTCGGAGCCCCCACGAACCGCATCGCGAAAGCCGACATCTTCGTCGAGCTCGCGGGCTTGTACGGGATGAATCAGATCACGAGCTTTGGGTCGGATTCGCTGGTGAGTGAGGGGAAGCGCATCGGCATGAAGCGCTGATGAACTGGTCCCTTTGAGTGTTGTTGGCGGGGGACTTGCTCTTCCGCCAACCCATGATTCGAGATTGCTTTCATTGTGAGCCTACGTCCGAAGATCCATCCGATCGTCCGAAAGTCATCCGGTTTGGAAGCTTCTACCGACGATCCGACTCCCGCTTCATTCAGCGCTTCAAGTGCACGGAGTGTTCGCGCACGTTTTCGCACGCGACGTTCTCAGCGGCCTATCGGCAGAAAAAACGCCAATTCAACCACACGCTTCGCGGAATTCTTTGCGGCGGTTTCTCGCAAAACCGCGCAGCGAAAGTTCTAGGTCTAAATCGGAAAACCATCGCGAGGAAGGTCATTTACCTCGGGGAATTGGGTGCGCTCGAGATCGAAGGACTCAACAAAATGCTTCCGCGTGCGGCGGTGCTTGAGTTCGACGACCTCGAAACGATCGAGCACACGAAGTGTAAGCCGCTCGCGGTGTCGGTCGGCGTGGAGTATAAAACCCGGAGGATCGTGGATCTTGCGGTCGCAAGGATGCCAGCCAAAGGGCGCTTAGCGAAAAAGGCTCGCGAAAAATACGGACCCCGCAAAGATGAGCGCAAAGAAGCGAGACGCGAACTGTTTACGAGGCTTCAGACGGCGGTTCTCCCGAACGCGCTCATCAAGTCCGATATGAGTTCTCACTACACGCACGACATTCGGAAGTACTTTCCGAATGCCGAACATAAAGTCTTCAAGGGTCGAAAAGCCTGCGTTGTTGGGCAGGGAGAGCTCAAAAAAGGAGGGTTCGATCCCATTTTTTCGCTGAATCATACTTTTGCGATGTTCCGGGATAACTTGAAATGCCTCGTGCGGAAGAACTGGTGCACGACGAAGAAGCCGGAGATGCTGGTTCACCGGCTCATGATGTATGCGGCCTACCACAACACGGAACTCATCAGGAGGCCCGCGGGGTAACAACAATTAAAGGGACCAGTTAGAACACGTAGAAGGGTTTTACAGGCTGCGCCCGATCAAACCCCAACGTCCGCGAATACTCCACCTGCTGCAGGCTCTTATCCCTGACGACGGCGCATTCGAGTTGGCCGGTGGGGCCGGTGTAGACGGCGGCACTGAGGAGGTCACCTGAGTCGGTTTTTAGAAGAAATTGTGCGAATCGTTGCGTGAGGTACGGATCAAGGGGGTTTGCGGTGTCGGCGACGAGGGCATCGCTCCAGCCGAGGGCCGCAATTCCCGAGTAGGCTTGCGCCCAGCCGAGGGTGCCGAGTTCGCAAACGCGGACTCTTTGGCCGTTCGGGTTTCCGTAACCGATGTGTGCGTTCGTTCCTTGGCCTGCGACGTAGTAGATCTGATTGTCGACGACGGTGATGTCGTCGACGTTGACGAGAGACTGAAGCGGGAAGGCCGGATTGGGGAAGGGTACGAAGATCGGTTCGCTGATTCCCGCGATGCGCCCATCCGACGGATTGACGAAATACGTGGGAAGGTGAGTTGCGATGTTTTGGAGATCGATCACCGAGCCATCCATCGGACGGAAGCCGAAGAAGTGGTTTCGATAATACGCCATGCCGGTTCCACCGCCCAGCTGGATGAAGTCGACGCAAGAGTTGCTCGATTTGATGTAGAGTTGATAGTTGCCCCAAGGAACTCCGTGGCAGAGCTGCATGGGCTGCGGGTTTTCTTGAACGACGCGGCCGTCTTGTTCAAAGTGGGCCGTGTTTCCGATCGAGTCGTTCATGAAAAAATTCACGGTTTGCGAAAGCGCTCCGCCGCTCGAGTCAACGAGTTGAAACTCGATCATCTGCATCTCGGGCCAAGGTCGAACGAGTGAAATGCGGTAGGATCGTCCGCCGATTCGTTGCGCATCGTTGGCTTCGCCAATCGTGACGACGGGAGCCGTGTCGGCGCAGTCGGAACTCGCAGGACCAATCGTGCAGCCGTCACCAGGGTAAGAGTAAATGTTGTCAACGACACCTGGATCTTGAGCGGAGGCTGATCCCGAAAAGATAGTCGCGCTCACGCCGGGGCAGCCGGTGCCGAGTTTCATGGCAGCGATCATCGGATTCGCCGTCCCGCAGGCCGCGGTCGCGCGGAGGTAGGTGATCTGCGCGTGACGGTAGGCTTGGAGGAACGTTTCCATCGCCGACTCATTGTCGATGTTCTTCAGTGCGGAATTCACATTCGTGGCGGAGCTCTTCTGAAGCGCGGTCATGAAGTGAAGAAACGTCGTGATGGCGGCGGCACCGAGCCCGATCATCATGATGATCAAGAGCATGTCGGCTGAACCGCGGCTGTTTCTTAGTCCTTTACTCATCTTCATTCTGGCTCATTCCAGTGAGAGTTGGATTGTCTGGTACTTGTCTTTCCCGTCCACGAGGGTCAGCGAGATGCTCTCGATCAAGTCTTGTTTCATCAGCGAAAATTCCGTCGGAATTAAATTTTCCCTGGTTTCTCCTGGAAGACGGTAGGGTGTGGTTGTCCAATCCCTGAGAGTCATCGGAGCGCAGGTCGGAGCCTCGCACGTTTTCGCAAGGCCCACGCTCGCGCCGACGATTTGGTAGTCGATGGTGTCGGGCGCGCTCGGAACGCGCACTTTGAACCTTTGGCTATAGTAGTTGGCTTTGATGTTCTCGACCTTCGCGAGCGTTTGGCCGTCGGCGCATGACATTCCCGATGTTGGCGAGAACTTGCAGGCGTTCAACACGAAATCCATGACCCCGGCTTTTGTGACGGAAGGAAGGAGGCCCGCCGCGTACATGTTGATGCGCGAAACTCGCTGTGGAAACTTCTGGTTGAACTGTGCTTGCAGGTTTGCGGAGACGACGGGATTTCCGCCTTTGATCGAGAGTGGAAAGAGGCGCAACTGGCGAAGTGCCGCGAGATCGGGTTGGCCGTTGGAGAGCTTCGGAACGCGGGCGATGCAGTCCGCTGGCAAAGGGTTTGGGGTCGTCGCCGAAACTTCCGAAATACCCCAGGTCGTCATCGCGGGAGGTTGAATGAGCGCGATCAAATCACGCGTTTCGCCGGGAGCATTGAGCAGATCCTCGATCGTTCGGTCCACGATGAGCGTTTGTGCTACCTGATTCCAGCAGTAAGCGGTGACGGGTACGTTATTTCCGTGTTCAACGCTCGCGAAATGAACGAGGGTGCTCGATGCACACTGTGCGCCGCTTGTTTGATCCGCGCAAACCGAAGGAAGAGCAAAGAGATTGCGGCCGTGGGTATCCGTCGGCACCGTGGAGCCCGAAAGCCCGTAGGTCACGAGGTTCGACATCGAAAGTCGGCGCAGAAGCGCCTTTTTTAAAACCATGCGCGCTTGAGCGTCCTTCAGATCTCCCTCGCCACTCAGGAGACTCACGAACGTTGATTGCAGAAGACCCGAAATACCAAGGACGAGGATCGCGGAAATCGCGAGAGCCATGACGACTTCGGTGAGGGTGAATCCGGCGGCCTTTGATCTTACCACTTCGACCTCCGGAACGTGCGGGAGCGGGACGACGTGCGCTTATCGATTGCGTGCGAAAGGTACTGATTCAAAGTAATTTCGAGAATGTGGCCTCCAGAACGGGGACGGCACTGAACGATCTCGATGCAGGATTGAATTTTCTCGTTTGTCGCAAAGTTGCCGATTGAATCAAGAGGCATCTCGAGGCCGAGTTCAAGGTCCAAACGGTTTGCGGGTTTCGTCGTCTTGATGCTCTCGCCGTTTAAGCAGGCGCCTAGCTTCGGCGTGTTGCCGAGAATATCTTTATCACGGCAGTAGAGTGCGAGGTCCATGAAATCGAGCGCGCGAACTTTTGTGATTTTGTTCGCGAGCACGTGAATGGAGGAGTCGGTGACCTTCTCCTGGCTCGCGGAATTCTTGTAAATCAAACCTATTTGAAGCGTCGAAAACGCAACGATTCCGAAGATTGCAACTGCGATCAGAACCGGCACTAAACCGATACCGCGATGATTCGCGATGATTTTCATCAATGGACCTACCCCGGAGCGCTCGCAGGCTGGTTTACGTCATTGATATCAGATTAGATTTTCGACAGTTTTTTCTCAATATGATTCCCGTCCGCCCCGCTCTATAGCGAGGCGGAGAGGAGGAGAGTCTCAAACTGAGACGGTCGTGAGAGAAGGAGAGGGCTCGCGCAGAGTCGCCGATTGCCGACGCTCGGCCATCAGCCTGCGACGCGGGCGAGAGAAGATCGCGAGCGTGATCGCGATCAGCGCGAAAGCCGTTCGGAAAGACGGCCGGGGCATCCATCTCATGGCCGTGATCACGACCTGAGGAGGTCGATCGCGCTGGGGAGCCGACTCGAGAGCATTGGCGGCAATTCCCTGGCTAAGAGTCGAGTCGGAGTAGAAATCGACAATCGAGCGAGTGAAGACGGCGAGATCTTGCGGACCGCGACTCGTGAGGAGGTTTCGGTCCCAGACGACGTCCTGGTCCAGCCAAGTGGCGCCGGCGTGAACCAAGTCA
This sequence comes from Bdellovibrionales bacterium, assembly GCA_005792225.1. Classification (GTDB taxonomy): domain Bacteria; phylum Bdellovibrionota; class Bdellovibrionia; order Bdellovibrionales; family JAMPXM01; genus SXSP01. The sequence continues at coordinate 8,465 of SXSP01000422.1, forward strand.
TCACGGATGCCGGGCCATGAAGTCAGAGTTCGCCCGTCCATCAGGCCGGCCGAGGCGAGAACCCAGGGCCCGTGGCAGAGTGAGGCGATCGGTTTAGAATCCTTATCGAAGGAGCGAACGAAGTTGCGAGCAGCGGCGGACTGACGAAGTAAATCAGGATTAATGAATCCACCCGGAATCAGGAGACCGTCGTAGTCGGCCGGGCTCGCCTCGCGAAGTGTTTTGTTCACGTGAACGCGGCCGGCGGGTTCGTGCAGATTCACGCCTCGGATACGTCCGTGACGAAGTGAAACGATCTCCACTTCCGCGCCCGCGCGGCGCAAGGCTCGTACCGGCACCGTGAGTTCCACCTTTTCAAATCCGTCTGCGGCCAAGACGGCGATTTTACGTCCCTTGAGTTTCTTCCTACCAAAAAGACCTAGCATTCGACCTCCACAGGTGAGTGAGGCCCCGAAGATAATCGCGGATTTGATAGGAGTTTTGTCGTCTGCTTGAAAAACAAGATTAGAGATAACCACTAACTGGTCCACTTGAGTGTTGTTGGGGCAGCCACGCACTCGTCTGCGGAATTGGGTGTGACGTCCGGTCGTTCATCGGGCCGCAGGACTTTCCTCTTTATTCGCACGTCCGCCGCCGGAGTCCGGCCAGCCGGCAAGCGACCGGATATCCTTTCACAGGCGTGCGATCGTGTGAGCGAACTCAACAACAATCAAAGGGACCAGTTTGCTCCGCCCCCTTCTTCTCAGTGCGCCAAGCCCGCCTTACGATAAGAGCATCCCCTAGGAGTTTCCTCATGAGAAATTGTCTCGCGGCGCTTTCTGCCTTGATGTTGGTTCACTGTGTCTCGAATGATCACGTTCATGAAGAGGCTGCGCAAAAGGCGCGCGATCCCGCGGCTCAAGCTGTGCTCGATGGGAGCGGGTATAGTTACGATCCCGCGGATCGGTCGTGTGATGGATTTCCGCGTCTGAAGGTGCAGACGATGCCGGGAACGTGTCTCGGGCTCGTGATCGGTCGCGATCA
>SXSP01000423.1 GCA_005792225.1 Bdellovibrionales bacterium
ACGCTTCGGGCGAATCCACCGAAGCGATGAAAGAGGCCCAGCAAAAGATTCTTAGAAACGAAGTTGCGGCTCTGCAAGTCTGGGATGCGCTTCCCGAAGGCAAAAAGCCGTCGGACGAATTCAAAATCGCTTTTAATAAAATATTGGGTACGACGGTTGTCTCTTTGGCCATCGAAGGGGAGAGCACCGTGCCTGCTTCATTCGCGATCCCGGTTCAACTTCCTTGGCCGCCGACGGATTCAGATTCGAAAGTTCAAAGAGTCGAAGCCAAAACTCTCGGTGAATATCTGAAGTCCTTGCCGGAAACTTCGTGGCAGAAGCTTTTGAGCCTCTCTAAAGATCAAGTGGCATTGATGAGCCAGGCGTTCGGTGGATACGTCGCGACAACCCCGAGCTCGGCGGCTGAGACGAAGGTAGGCGTCCAAGTCACCGACGAAAATAAAAAGCGCGTGATGGAGATCGCGAAGTACGCGAAAAATGCGCTCTTGGACGAAATTCTCCGAGGGCGGAGCTATGAATCGCTGAACGCAGATGAAAAATCGCAGTTTCAGAAAATTAATCAGGTGGGAATGGCAGACTTCGCGGAAAGCGCGGATTTGCCAGCTTGTAATGGGGTGACGCCAAATGCGTTCTATATAACGTCGGCACATAAAATCGTTATTTGTCCGAGCCTCGCGAGGTATCCCTCGAGCCATCTCGCATTGGTGCTTGCGCATGAGATGGCTCATTCGATCGATTCCTGCTGCATGCACTATCCGCTCATCAAGGTGAATCGCTCGAAGGTTGCAAGCATCTCGATGAATGCGACCCAAATGCCTGAGACATTCAAAAAAAACCCGGACCGACAGACTGTCCACTCAATGTTGACGAACACCGAGGATCTCTCGAATTTACAGCTGAACTTTTTGATTTCAGCTCCGACGGTTGTGAAGGAGATGGAAGCAGAAGGATATTTCGAGACCCTTGCTCAAGGCATTCCTCACAATCGCAATCCTCAATTGGCGACATATAATTGCCTAGCAAACCTAGGTAATTATCGAAGATCGACACCGGAAGAGCGCCAGGCAACCGCGCGGGAGTTCGCGGATTACATTCAAGCCAAAAATAAAGCCAAAAATCGCACCGAAATCGAGCAGATGACAAGAGAGTTCATAAGTAGGTATCCCGACTGCAACGGAAATCTGTCGGGGTTGTCCATGATGAGCGAGGTAATGGCAGATGCTTGGGCGTCCAAAGTCGTCGGGCGATGGCTGACAGACTACCCTCCCCAAAATGAATCAGAGAAGATCGCCTTGATCGGTATTTTTGTCCACGGCGTTTGCAAAGATGAACCATTCACTTCCAAGATTTATTATCCCACTAACATCGTAGCGGTCGCGAAATTGCGAACAGACCAAAGCCACGGTGATCCGATCTCGAGATTCAACGACATTTTTCTCACCGAACCGAGAGTTCAGGCGGCGCTCGGCTGTAAACCAGACAGCAATAAAATTTGTATGAGGGGTTTCGGGACGCTCGGGAAATTCAAGTCGTCCCAAGAAAACTCGGCGCCGAGAACAGAGCGGGGAGTAACCAAATGAAGTACGCGATCTTGACTCTCTTCTTGCTGATGCCGTTCGTCGCTCGCGCGAGCAAAGCCGTCGACGTGCGCGGAAAACAGACGGTGGCAAAGCAGCATCTCGCGGTGAGCTTTGGTCATAAGACCAACGAGAAGATCCTCTTTGAGATTTCGCGCTTCGATGGGGCGCCAATTTATCTCGGTGCTTATCTCATCGACGGACGGATTGTTTCGCGAAGCGTGCTCACGGCCGGTATTTACAGGAAGTTCGTGGATCAGTTCGAGCGCATTGATGCTCCGGCGGCAACCACCCGCTGTGCGCAGGCGCTTATCGTTGAAAGATCGCCGGCGTCTGAAAAAGCAATTTGTCTTGAGGGGCTTCCGCCTGCGACGAACAAGCAACTTTCGAAGTGGTGGCTCGACTCTCGTCGCATCCTGGGTATTTGAGGCTCTCCGCTCGAAAGCCCAGAATTCCGTTAATTTTGGGTGCTAGGACTTTCCCACACCAAGGTCAGCGCGCGAAAATGGGAGGATGAAGAAAACTCCATTCGCGATCTCGATCGTTTTGATTCCTCACCTCGCGTTCGCGCAGGTTCCGAAAGTCTCGTCGGCTCCCGCAGCCCCGCAATGCAGCCTCGAAGGATTAACCGACGACTGCGAGTTCTTTAAGAAAAACGCGAATAAACAAACCATCATGTTGCCTGATGGAACTGGATTTCCGAATCCGCTCACGACGATGCCGTTAAAGCCGGCACGTGATCCGCATATGCATGGGGAAGTCGCGAACCGTCCGATGATGGGCATGGAGGACCCGGGGGCTGCCTACGAAAATGTATCGAGGCAGATCATGACCACGGGGGCGAGAGCCCTGCGCGTTTGGAAGAGCCTTCCGAGCAAAAAAGTTTCGCCGCAGTTTCAAACGGCTTTCAATCATTTGCCGCCGCTCCCTGCGTTTGAAGCATGGTCGGGCTTACGACCTCAGCCGCTTCCGCCGGGTTTTCCTCCGCCACCCAAAACCGTTGTGCTGCCGTGGCCTCCGTCTGACGTGAATTCGCGTCTCGTTCGCGTCAGAGTCACGGATGTTGTGGACTACTTGAACACGCTTCCCACCAGACAACGAAATCAGATGAGGGCCATCTTCAGAGATCGATCGCGGTTGTTTAGCGATATGGCGGGTCTCGAGGAGCAGCTCTACATGATGTCGAACGGGCAGCAAGGACCACCAGCGGCCAACCCCATGGGGAGCCCGATGGAACAGGCGCAAGGACCCGGAATCCATCCTAAGCTGCAAAGCTTTTTCGCTTATGCTCAGAAAACCCTGCTCGAGGAGATTCTTAAAGGCCGCGATCTCTCTCGACTCTCCAAAGAGGAAAGGGGAGCGTACGAGCGAGTTAAATCGGTGAAGCTCATTCCACCCGAACCGCAAGATTGCATAACTCCATTTCCAAATGGCTCTTTTAAACCGATGGATCACGCGATCACTCTCTGCCCGGGCCTTGAGGATTATCCCCATTCATTCGTGATGAGGCTGCTCGGTCACGAACTCGCTCACTCGTTTGATCCTTGTGTTGAACTCATGCCTCTCATCAAGGGCACTCGAAAAATTCGCGAGCTTGCGGCCGATGAATCAAGCTGGCCGGATGAGATTAGAAAAAATCCAGATTTGCTGGAGGCGGCTCGACTCGTCCGAACGAATCCTTCGGAATACAGCAGCTTCGCTCCTATCGTCGAAATGAATGATCCAAAGTCGATCGAAAAGCTCGCAAAGCTCGGATACATCGACATTATCGCGCCCGCGGCTGATTCGAAGAAAAGCCCGAACGTTGCCGCCTATTCCTGCATCCGCGACCAAGGTGGAATCAAAGAGGTCACCGAGAAAGATATAGAGTCGATCATCGAGAAGGCGGAAATTGCTCCCGCCGAGCGAGCGGCCTACGCGAAGAAGCTGAAGCCATATGCGCAATGTTTAGAGGCTCCCAATCATGTGGGCCATATGTGCGAAGCGATGAGCGATGCCTGGGGCTCGAAGGTTCTAGGTCGTTGGCTTTCGGAGAACCCGCCGAAGAGTGAAGCTGAACGAGTGGGGATCCTCGCTGTGGAGGCTCGAGTCTGCGCGAAAGGTTTATCAAGTCGACAGCTCACCATTCGAGACATCGTGGAAAAAACTAAAGAAAAGGCCCTGTCGCCTCACCCCAGCATGAGAAGTCGAAGCAACAACATCGTCCTTCAGGAACCCCGCGTGCAGAAGGCCATCGGATGTGCTCCGACCAAAACCGAGGTTCAGTGCCTGACGAAGATCGGAACAAACGGTCCACTTCCCTCGAGCGGGGCTCCGACGAGATCCCCCCGTACGCCGGTCGACTCTTCTAGGAGTGTGCAATGATGAACTCAGTTTTGTTGGCATCGCTGTTGTTTCTCAACGCCCACGCGGAGGAGGCGGGGAAACCCAGCCCTGATATCCAGGCGGATACCTTCTTCAAAATGTCGACGGGGAAAGAGGCTTCCGACACGGTTCTCATGTCGAGTTCGAAACTCGAAGGTGAGCAAGCGTATTTTATCTCGTATTCGATTGAAGGGCGACTCGTCCGAATCGGCGCCATGCCGCAAGAACATCAGGAGAGCCTCATCGCGAGGTTCGAAGAAGCGATTCCTTCGCAGAGGCAAAAGCGTCTGGAGACTCTCACCCGGTGCGCGGCTCCCTTGAAGATCAAATTCAAGAAAACCGCGGGCGGGGAAGTCGTCGCGCGCGATATGTGCCTCGACTCGGCCACTCGTCTCGAAAAAGAAGCGTTCGCAAAGATCTGGCTTGAGATCCGCGGGCTCCTCCGTATCTAAAGCTACTGGAGTCTCAATTCACGGGGGCGCTTGCGCGATGGCGCCGCCATTTGGGCGGCTTCCCTTTGAGCATCAGAAATCTCAACCACTTCCGTGAGTTCGTCGCTGAGAAGAGCCAAAATATTTTTCGCCGTAATGATTCCGACGAGGTGGCCGAGTTCGTTCACGACCGGCATTCGCGAAACGCCCATCTGGCGCATGGTTTGAACAACTTCGTAAATGCCGTCGGTTTCCTTTGCGCAGATGGGATCTCGGGACATCACTTCTTCGACCGACATTTCCATCGCGCGTTCGGATCCACTCGCGACACAGCCGATCGCGATGTCTCGGTCCGTGATGAGTCCGACGGGAACGAACGCGTCCCGCATTCCATCACTCCTTAATCTCCGAACTACGACGACGTTTCCGATATGACGATCTCGCATGAGGGCCGCGGCCTTCGTTACCGGTTCGTCCTGAGTGAGGGTGACAACGTCCGTCTTGTAGAATCCCCTGAGCATATCTGCCTCCTCGCGATAGCTCATCTTATCGCCGTGAGCGAAGAGGAAGTTTGTCATCTCGTGAAGGCTTGTTGTCATTCCCGCGATTGACCCTTGGCCTCGGATCGATAAGTCTTTGAACTGGAGGATAAAGATGAGTGCAGTTCCGAGTTACATTAGCTTCTCATTTATCGCGATCGTCGCGGTGATGTACTCAACCCTCGTTATGGGCGTGTTTTATGCGCGAAACCGGGCCGGCGATACGTCGCCGATCCCAAACTATGTCATGAGATTTTGTGTTGGGGGTTTCCTTTTAGTCACAGGCTTTTTAGCACTTCAGGGGTTCTTCGCCGACTTCAATACGATCCCGCCGAGAATTGCCGTCGCCGCGGGACTCGGTCTCGGCGGTGCCGCTCTTTTCGCGTTTCATCGGAAAGTGGGTCAATGGCTTCAGTTCGTCCCGCAGAGTTGGATCATCGCCGCTCAAACGTTTCGGTTGTTTGTCGAAGTCGTTCTCTTTTTTCTCGCGACGACACCCGTTCTATCGAAACTCATGACTTTTGAAGGTCGCAATTTCGACATTCTCATCGGAGTGACTGCTCCCATCCTCGCCTTTTACGTGCACAAGAAAAAGAAGACGCCCGAAAAGGTCCGCGGTCTCGTCGTGGGGTGGAACATCGCCGGCATGGTGATTCTGGCGAACACTGTTTTTCACGGGATTTTCTCGACCCCGTCGCCGATGCGTCTCTTTGATGCGAATCCGCCGACGACCGCGATCGGATTCTTTCCGTACGTGTGGCTGCCTGCGTACTTGGTTCCGTATGCCTTTCTCCTGCACTTCCTCAGCTTGAGAAAAGCGAGCCTCGAAAAACAAAAGCAGGCTTGAGGCCTGCTTTCATTCTTACTCGTTGCTTATTCGTCAATTATTCGTCGTCGTCGCCTTCGCCCTGGGTGAGCTCGTCGATATCTTCAGGGTCCGCCGCTTCAACGCGGAAAAGCCAACCGTCGCCGTAAGGATCTTCGAAGATCAACTTCGGATTCTCGACGACCGCCGCGTTGATCTCGACCACGCGTCCCTCAATCGGGGTGTAAATATTGAGAGGCCCCTCATCCGTCTCGATTTCCGCGCAAATCTCGTCGGGATTTACTTCTTCGTTCTCCGCCGGAAG
>SXSP01000424.1 GCA_005792225.1 Bdellovibrionales bacterium
CATCAAGGGAACCGAGAACCGCTTCTTCGTCGCCTTCATCGACCGGGCTAAACTCTCCGAGCGCGCCTTCCCGTTTAAAGTCGGTGACGAGGTCGTCACGATGGATGGTCAACCTCTGTCGGAAGTCGTCGCAAAACTTCAAGCTGAAATCATCGAGAACGTGCCGGAGACCGACAAGGCACTCGCCGAAGTCAACCTGACGAACCGTCGGGCCGCACGCGGTATCTCCGTTCCCCAGGGGCCCGTCGTCTTGGGTCTTAAGGCAAAAGGTTCCGATCGCGTTCGCGAAGTGCAGCTTCTCTGGGACTACACGCCCGAGCGGGTCGCTCCCCGAAGCACGTTCGATACGAGAACAGCCCTCGGAGGCTTTAACCAACGATCCATCTTCCGACCTATCATGGACGTTGAACTCGCCAATGAGACCCCAACTCCGGTGGAAAACCCGTTCGCTATGGGAAGTCGCAAGACGTTCACCCCCGATCTCGGTGTAAAGGTTTGGGAGACTCCAAAGGAAAACGCGTTTCACGCCTACATCTATAAAGCTCCGGATCGTCGACTCGTGGGCTACGTTCGCATCCCCGGGTACATCGTTCCTGATTACAAGAAGGCGGTCACCGACTTCGCCGCGATCGTAAAGCAGTTTGAAGAGACGACCGATGCGATGGTCATCGATCAGGTGAACAACCCGGGTGGATCGGTCTTCTATCTCTATTCGCTCGTGTCGATGCTCGCGGATCAGCCGATGAAGACTCCCCGTCACCGCATGTCGGTTTCACAAAATGAAGTGACTGAAGCCGTGGAGCTGATCAACAAACTGAAGGATGTGAAAAACGACGAGGACGCGGCCAAAGCGCTCGAAGGTCAAGACTTCGACGGATACCCCGCGACTTACCAAGTGGCGCGCTTCACGCTCGCGTACGCGGAGTTCATCGTTGACGAATGGAATGCAGGTCGCAAGCTCACGCGTCCTTACTGGATCGCGGGCGTTGATCAAATCAATCCCGCTCCGGTTCATTACACGAAGCCCATCCTTGTTCTCGTGAACCATCTTGATTTCTCGGGCGGAGACTTCTTCCCCGGAATTCTTCAGGATAATAAGCGCGTAACCGTCATGGGAACACGGACGGCGGGAGCCGGTGGATACGTGCAATCGATCAAGATTCCGAACGGCGTAGGTGTCGCGTCTTTCCGCACGACGGGTTCGCTCGCGGAGAGGGTTTCGGGCAATCCGCTTGAGAACTTAGGGGTCACACCCGACGTTCCATATGAATTCACGGCCGAGGACTATCAGAATAACTTCGCGCCCTACGTGAAGGCCGTCAACGCCGCCGTCACGAAGATCGCTCCTTAATTCCTAAAAATTCGCGGAGGGGCTCTTCGAGCCCCGCCGCGCACGTGATCGCACTTCCCGTATCGATCCGCTCGTTCCCCTTCAGATCGAAAATTTTTGCGCCCGATTCCCTGATGATCGGTGTCAGCGCGGCGAGATCCCAGATTTTTACATCAGGCTCCACGACGAGGTCCGCTCGTCCCGAAGCCACGAGCATATGCCCGTAACAATGCCCCCAGCCGCGAAACTTCTTGGTTCCACGAAGCAGCCGATCAAATAGATCCAAACGACCGATCCGCGCGAATCCCGAATGCGAGGTCGTGCAGAAGAGACTCTCCTTCAGGGACACCGCGCGAGAGGCGGCCATTCGCACGGGATCCGCGGTCGCGCTCGGCTTCCACCAAGCGCCCTCGCCGGTCGCACCGTAGTAGGTCTCGCCCAGGGCCGGCATATCGACCACTCCGAGGAGCGGCTGCCCCAAATATGCAACGCCGATCAAGGTTCCGAAGAAGGGAACGCCACAAACGAATGACTGCGTTCCATCGATCGGGTCGAGGATCCACTCAAAACCGCTCGTCCCGCGCCGGCTCTCCGATTCCTCGCCGATGATCGCGTCATCCGGAAAGGCTTTTTCGATCATGGCTCGCAGTTCGCTCTCGACCTGGCGATCGGCGGCGGTCACCACCGACTTGTCGAGCTTCGTCTCCACTTTGAGATGTGGATCTTGATAATAGACGAGGGTCGTTTTTGAGACTCGTTTGGCCATGTCAAGCGAGTAGACAAGTCGGTCCCGGGTGTGATCGCGGTCGGTCTTCATCCTTTGAACTTCCATCCACTTAGCACGCGCTGTCCACTGAAAAAATATTTGGCACTGACTCCGACATCGACGACGAACGCCAATTAAACCGAAATCCGCTGTGCCCTCGCTTTGCAATGCCCTCACTGTGGATGGCGAGCGACGTTGGACATCGGATGCACGCGGCGCTGAGACCTTCCTTCCAAGATAAATACGGTGTGTTGACCAACAAGGAGGAGGTCAGATCGAGATTCGCCGGGGGTTCCGCGAAAAGGAATTAGGCAGTTCCCCCAACTTCGCGTCATGGATGAAGTGCGAGGCGAATTCGGAATTTCGCATACTGCGTGGGCGCTCCCGGCCCGTTCGACGGTCAGGGTTGACTGGAGCGGGTTTGAGGGCGCACCCGAATTGCAACGACGAGGTTGCGAGAAGCGAAAAGTTTAAAAGGACCCACAGGCCGGAGCTGGATGCCCCGTTTCAAAGCCACGGAAGGCACTTTTATCAAGGAGGATGAGTGAATCGTCGCGCGCGTATCACGACGGGAATTTTAGCGGTCACATCGACGCTAACTTTCAGTGGGTGTTCGTCCTATATGTCTTCAGGCTTTCTGCCCACGGAGACGATCGAAATGACATCTCTGAACAGCGAGGGCTCGTCAGGCGACGTCATCGCGCGCGAGAAAGTTCATATCAATCTCTCGAACCTTGCCGCCGACGGCACTCCCGCCATCGAAGCACCGAGCATGATCTTAACGGATGCGCGGTCGGGCCAAGGCCTCAAGGCCGTACGCGGAGCTCGCCTGCAAAAGGGAACCCGGCTCGTCGGACTTGTTGATAACGATTGCGCCGACGTGAAACCCCACGGCTTTTCGTCGCGGATGAAAGCCGCCAATCCAGGATCGAAACGTCTGAAGCTCCAAGCTTACGCGTTTACGCTGAACGAAGAAACCGACGTCGATCAATTGAGTGTCGACGCTCAGGATGATGAATGCGTCGTGCAAGTGAGCGAAGATGCCCTCGTTCACGCGGTCGCCGTCCCCAATGATCCCCTCTATTCTCGAATGGCTCACCTCAACGCAATCGAAGCTCCAGCCGCCTGGGATACTTTCTTTGGCAGCCAAGGAATTAAAAATGACGTCATCATCGCCGTCGTCGACACGGGCATTGACTACAATCACCCGGATCTCAACGCGAATATGTTCCGAAACAGCGACGGTACCTACGGTGCTGACTTCATCCAAAACGATAACAATCCCATGGATGACAACGGTCATGGAACCCACTGCGCGGGCTTGGCCGGTGCGGTGATGAATAATGGTGTCGGCGGCTCGGGCGTCATGGGGAGCCGAGTGAAGCTCCTCGCGATTAAGTCTCTCGACGCCAACGGCTCGGGACGCACTTCTCAACTTGTAAACGGAATCAACTACGCGATCGAAAAGAGAGCTAACGTCATCAGCATGAGCTTCGGTCAAAACGGCGCTTCTTCCGTTCTGCAAACAGTTGTTCAAAACGCGGTTCGCTCGGGCGCGACCGTCGTCATGGCCGCGGGCAATGACGGTCGTCAGCTGACCTCGAGCAATTTCGTGAGTCCCGCCTCGTACGGTGCTTCGATTCAAGGAGCGATCGCCGTCGGCTCGATCACCAACAGCTTCGCTCGCAGCAGCTTCTCGAACTACAGCACCACTTATGTTGAATTAGGTTCACCGGGATCAAGCATCTACGGAACGTATCCCGGAAATCGCTACGCTTCATTGAGCGGAACATCAATGGCGACCCCGGTTGCCGGGGGTGCTGCGGCCTTGATCATCGGCTATCTTCAGGCACGAGGAGTGACGCCGACACCGGCACTCGTTGAACAACTCCTCTTCGCCGGAAGTGTTAAGGACTCTAGGCTCACGTCCACGTTTCTGAACGGCAATCGCTTGAACCTGAATACGTTGGCGTCTTACTTGACGTCGCGCTACCCAGCTTCGGGAACTCAGCCTGTGGCCACGCCGACCCCTCGGCCTGCGGCGACAGCGACACCGCGGCCAGCGGCCACGCCGACTCCCGCTCCGCAGGCGACACCTGTTCCCGCGGCCGCATGCGGTTCGATGACGGGAATGGCTTGTGACGTCTTTAAATCCATCAACGCGGCTCGCGTGCAAAACGGTCTCGGAGAGTTACAGCCGAGCGCGAACTGCTTGAACCTGGCGCTCTCACACGCAAACGACATGGCCACGAACAACTTCTTCTCGCACACGAGCCCGACTCAGGGTGGATTCGTGACCCGCGCGAGTCGCTTTAGTTTGTCAGGTTTTGCGGGAGAAAATATAGCGCTCGGATATACGTCAGCCGCGAGTGTGACTCAAGGCTGGATGAACTCAAGCGGCCATCGCGCGAACATCCTCAATTCAAATTATCGCTCGACGGGCGTTGCGGTCGTAGCGAACGCGAGTGGCCGAAGATACTTCGTTCAATGCTTCTCGAGCGCATCGAGGTAAACGCGCTTCATTTCATCGAAATGCGTTTGCTTGAGTTTCCCCCGACGACTGCACATGAGGTTCGTGATGTCGATCTGGTAGCTGATCATCAGCTCCCGATCGACATCGTAGAACTCGATGTAGCAGTCCGGAAAACCGAGGATGTGTCCGAACTCGTGCCGAATGGTCCAACGTGAATCGTACTCGGTCGTCGGTTGATTCTCATCCATGACGATCGTGTTCGGAACCTTCACATGCGCCGTCACATTCGGTTCAAACTCGATGTGACTCATATTCGACTTCGATCCGTTTTGGAATTGAACGAGAAGCTGCCAAGCTCCCCACTTCCACTCCGCCTCAACATTCTCTTTTAGGTAAGTCGCGATCTTCTCGTTCTTGGGATCGACAAAGGGAATGGTGGCAAACGCGGGTTGAGCCGAAGTCCAACGGATATCGGAGCGCTCCCACTGAATCTCGAAATTCGATTCGTAGATGTCTTGACTGAAGGGTTTGTATTTTTCCCAGTAACCGCGAACGCTGTCTTTCTTCGCGATGATGTCATCGAGCTCTCGGGTACAGATTAAGAGTTCGTTCGCGTTTCCGCAGGTGCCGATCAACCACTCGCGATACTTCGCCTGGTCAGCGGGAGAGAGTTCAGCCCATGCGTCCAAACGTTGAGCGAGTTCGGGCTCGCGGATGAGGAAGTAATAACCGCGAATATCGTTTCGGCGATTGTCGATCATTCCTTGTCGATATTTCTTGAGCATCAACCAGCGCGCGGCCACTTGATAAACTTGATCGGTTTCGTTACCCCAGAAAATATAATCGGCTTCAGTGAGGGTGGGATTTGCCGGGAGCGGCTCTGAGCCCGTGAGAACTTTCGCCATCGCCTGCGGCATCTTTTTTAATAGATCTCGATGCCAACCCAAAATCACGCGAACATTATACTCGCGTGGGCGATCGATCGGGTAGCCACGCATCGTAGCTTCGGAAGTCAGCGAGATTTGATTGCCGGCCGCTCTCCCTTGATTGATCCGAATCAACCAATCGAGGTTCCGTTTACCGAGATCCAGGATGGGTTTTAAGATCTTGAAATCGGGATCGTTAAGCACTTCGGGGTTTTCGCTGAGGTGGCGCTGGTACTCAGGGCCCGTCATATCGAGTTCAAAGTGCGGCGGCGACTGTTGACTTGGCGACTCTGAGCACGATGCCAGAAAAACGAATGCGAAAAAGACGAAAAACTGCCTCATAAGCCCCCCTCGATCTCCCTCTTTTTATGCGGGAGGACGCGCGGTGGTCAACAGATCGTGGCGGGCCTCACGCCCGCCACGATCTTTCCTGATTAGATGTGCCATCGGATGAGCGAATAATCGCGGTCTTTTTGAAATTCGTATCTCTCCAAGGGCCGTCTCCGAGAACAAACCCTTCGCACCATTCTCGGCTCCTCGAACAACAGAACGCCTAAGAGCCGTGCGGCTTTCATTGAAGCTAAGATAACGCGAAGATACCACTTCGATCTCGGCACCGACTTCAACGGTGCTTCGACGATTGGGACACGCGGGTTCCCGAGTTTCGGATTTTCGGCTTCGACGGGCTTGGGCTCCGCCATAGGCCTGATGTCATTAAACATAAACTACTCCTGTTTACAAAGTGCGCATAACGGGAGTTGGGCCCGAAATGAGCGAAAAATTTTATGGGTGAGCGGATATGGAAAGACGAGGCAAGGTCATGTCATCGACATGGTTTGCTGACCGACTTTCGAAAATATGGCTAGGGAGTCAGGACGATCAAACCGCTGAAGACGGTTCGGTGCCGAGGGTAGCCATCGCGGTGATCTGAAGATCTAGCGCGTTTTGTGCTTGAGTGATTGAAGTCATCTGCTACCCCCTTTCAAGGAATAAAAAGAAGCCCATACAGGCTTGATTTATAAAGTAAACGATGAGCCCTTGATTCTCAAAGCTGAAAATAAAAAAAGTTTGACCAGTTCCAAATTGTAACTACCAACCGCCAGCTGGCCGGACATTAATCGCCGATAAAGATCATGGGATAGTCGTAGGGGTCCATCCACGAGGCGAGCAGGTCCAAGTGCTTTCGATCCATCGCCACGCAGCCCGCGGTGGGCTTATCAGCGCCCAACCAATGGTGAATGAAGATCGCGCTCCCCTTTC
>SXSP01000425.1 GCA_005792225.1 Bdellovibrionales bacterium
CTGCTCACGTTCGCCGAGTTCACGAATTTGATCGACCAATCGCTTGTAGGCGTTGACGAAATCCTCGATCTCGCGCGGCTGCCCTTCTTCGACTTGAAGTCGGGTCATTCCGCTCAGTGAAGTCACTTTCGAGGAGATCTGGGAATTGATGTCGGTTAGCGGTTTTAAGAGAAGTTTTTCGATTGAGGCGTTCAAGTTCTTTAAACTGATGCGCACGAGGAGAAAGAAGGCCGAGCACATCAAGAAGGCGATGGCGCACAGGCGAAAAAACGTCGCAAAATCGTGCTGAGCGGTCATCTGAATTCGACCTTGAACTTGATCGGAAAATTTGATGTCTCCGCTATAGGCGACGGTGCCGGTGAGGTAGTTGGTTTTAAATCCCGGAGCACTCACCTTGGCGGTTCGGGCCTCCGAGGGAGCGATGACTTCTTTCCCTTGTTGATCGCTGATGCGAATGGAAAGGAGTTTTCCTTCGAAACTCTTTTCGTCGAGCTCGTCAATGAGCCCTTCGATATCCAAGAGATTCTGGAGGAAGAGCGCCTGACCGATTCGCGACTCGTTTTTTTCGAGCCAGAGTTGGATCACGTCTTTTCGGCGATTGGTTTCGGCAAAGACGATCAGAAACTGAAGACCCACGTAGAGAACGACAAACGGCAAGATGAGCTTTCGCGAAAAGCGACGACTCTCGTTCTCAAGAATGGTTTGGATCTTCTCTCGTCCCAACGTTTACCTCTGGCTCTTCACGGGCGAGACGACGCCCTTATCGTACTTAAGAAGAACGACGTCCTTGATGGCCGAACGCTCGCCCTTCCGGAAACGCAGGTCACCCGTGGTTGAATGAAAGGTGCCGCCGACGATCAACTCACGAAGCCGCTTCGCCTCGTCGGAGTACTTAGCCTTCTTGAGCGCTTGATACAAGACGTTCAACGAATCAAAAGTTAGCGCGGCCCCGGACGTCGGCAGATCCCCGGGATAGAGCTTGCGGTAACCAGCAAGGAATCGCCCATTGGCTGGTGTCTTCACGCTCTCGTGCCAATGTGTCGAAAACGTGAGTTGAATCGAAGGTGTTTCACCGAACACGCCCTTGAGCACACGAAGACCCCCGAACCCATCACCGCCGAGGAATTCGATCTCTGGATATTCACGATGGATCTCGTTGGCGAAGAGGGCCGCATTGTTGATGTGATCCGGTATGAAGATCGCCGCCGGCTTAAAATCTCTCACCAATGCCTGGATAACGTCGCCGCGTCTTGCTTCGGTGGAGTACAGCTGTTGTTTGACGCTCACATCCTTCGGAAGATTCTTCATGAACCCTTCCGTAAGACCGATCGAATAGAGCGACGAAGTATTCGTGAGAACCAAGAGCTTCTTTCCGCGGTACAACTTTCCAGCGAACGCGGCCAGGGCGGGTCCTTGCGCGAGGTCCGAGAAACAGATTTGAAACGCGTTTTCACTCTCCTGCGTCACCCGAGGATTCGTTGCAAACGGCGTAAGAAAAAGCATGTCTTTGTCTGAAATATATTTTGAGATGACGATGGCTTCATCGCTCCTCGCGATGCCGACGACGAGTTTGATACCCTTCTTCGCGATGGATTCAATTGCCTTGAAAGTCTCAGCGGGATCGCCCTTACTGTCGAAACGTTCGATCTCGAGTTTTTTGGCGGCATCGGGATTCTGCTGAAGAAACACATCAACACCGCGCTCGAGTTCGCGCGCGGTATGAGGGTCACTTCCGGTTTTTCCGGAGATGAAAGCGACGCGGGTTTTTGACGCCTCCGCGGCGGATGCAAGAAGAGAAAACGCGATGATGTAGATGAAAGCTAGCTTAATTTGCGACATCGACTCGTCCTCTCAAAACCCGACCCTTTTGTTGATACAAGATGGGTGCCGGCCCGAGTGGCAAAATACCGAAGCCTTATCAGCATTTAGATATCAGACGATGAACTTTCTTTAGCCCTCGTTTGAAGGTTTTATCGGGAAGGTCATAACATAGTGCGGGCCGATCCCGGGAAGCTCAAAAGGCATCGGCGTCAGATTAAGAAATCCGTGTTTAAAGTAGAACTGCGCGGCCGTCGTGCGGGCGTTGCACCAGAGTTCGCTCCCCTTCTGGTTCTCGACATACTCCAGGCACGCGCTGAGAACTTCCGAGCCAAGGCCGCGTCCCTGGCACGAAGGATCCGTGGCCATTCCCCTGAGGCGCCAAGATCTCTCGGTCCCTCCCGAGCGGGTTTCAAGATAAACACTTCCGATTGAGACGAGTTTGCCATCTTGGAAGTAACCGAAGTGGGCCGAACCTTCGACATCATCCAAGGGATACCGGCAACTCTCCACCGTTTGCTGAGGACGCAAAACTTTTTGGCGAAGAGGGAACGTGTCGTGACTCCGGATGCGCTTGATCATGATTCAGTCATAGACGGTCCTCGCTTGAGGCGCAAGCGCCGGGAAGCTATGATCGGTTCCATATGCCAAAGTTCGAAAGTCGGGAGATTTGAATGATCACGATCAGCGCTTTCCGTTGGGTTCCGTCGTTCGCTCAAGGTTTAGTTCGTGATCTTCGGGTGAGATGGGCGCTCGAGGAAGCTGGCATCCCATATGAAGTCAAACTTCTGAACCAGGGTGATCAAAAGACCGAAACCTACCGCCAGATGCAGCCGTTCGGGCAAGTGCCCATCTATCAGGAAGATGACCTCGTCCTCTTCGAGTCGGGGGCCATCCTCTTGCACATTGCCGAAAAGTCGGAAGTGCTCTTGCCAAAAAATCCCCGTTCGGTTGCGCGCATCCGCTCGTGGATTTTCGCTGCCTTGAGTTCGATTGAACCCTTCATGCAGAATCTCTCGATCATCGACCTCTTCTGCCCGGGAGAAGAGTGGGCGAAATTGCGCAGGCCCGCAGCCTTGGAAAGCCTCGCGGGTCGACTCCAAGATCTCTCGAACTCACTCGGCGACCGAGAGTATCTCGAATGTGGACGCTTCACCGCGGCCGACCTTTTGATGACGACGGTACTTCGCATCCCACGACACACGGACCTTGTTCAGAAATTACCGAACCTTGAAGCGTATCGTCTCAGATGCGAAGCGCGCCCCGCATTTCAGCGCGCTCTTTCAGGACAGATGAAGCCGTTTGCCGAGGGGCGACCTCGGTCATGAGTCAATTCGAGGCATGATGAAGGGTAACTAAGTTTAGTTGTATTCCGTTAACTTCATATTCAGATATAGCCTTACCTTCCCCTGCACCAAAGCCGAAGAGAATGCGGGGGAAGAATGCCCGGCCGCCGAATCCAAATCGTATTGCCAGTGGTAGTTTTCGCGGCGCTCGCCATTCTAAGCGCCGTTCTCTGGCGGAATACCCGGGCCTACTCGGAGGAAAAACTTCGAGCCGAATTCAATATGGAATTCGCTGAAGCCTTAAACCATATCGAACACGGCATGAAGACTTACGAGGGCGTTCTGATCGGCCTCAAAGCTTTCATCGATACGGCTGAACCGACCGAGAAGCAGTTCCGGATCTACGTCAGCACTCTGGGTCTCGAAACGAGACACCCCGGAATCAGCGATATTCGAATCGTCGACAGGAAGCGTTTGAAGGCCGAAGGTATCTCGACGCATGAGTCTTCAAACCTTTTCATGATTTCGAATGACTCCCACACGGTGACATTGGGCCTGCCTTTGAAAGCAAAGCCCGAGAATTGGCTCTTAGCTAAAATCGATATCGTTCGGCTCATGAACCGGGTCCTCGATAAGATCGTGATCGACGTTCACATCGATATTGACGATGTTGTACCCTTGTACAACTCGGTGCCGCCGGCCGCCGAAG
>SXSP01000426.1 GCA_005792225.1 Bdellovibrionales bacterium
CCCGATCTATCCCTGATAGAATCAAATTGATGCACTTCACAAAATTGATCTACACCATCGCTCGGCGTACGCGCCGGGCTCCGGGTTTGCTCGCGGGAGCCATTTTCATTCTCCTCAACGCAAACTGTACGACGTTTCGGGGTTTAGGCGAGTTTCAGCCGCGGCAAGACTCTGTTGATTCGGCTCGTTCCGGAGTCAATTCCGACTCACCAAATATTATGTTAAACGGCGAGCGCCGTAGTAGCGGAAGCACTGAGCCGCCGAGCTTCGAGTGGCCCGTCTACGACGCCCGCATGAGTCGCGGATTTATTTACGGAACAAAAGCTCACTGGGGCCTTGATCTCGCGAATCGTCGCGGAACTCCGATCCTCGCCTCCGAAGATGGCGTCGTGATTTACACGGGAAGCGGCTTTCGCGGCTACGGCAAACTCGTCGTCGTTGAACACGGCGCCGAGTGGGCGACACTTTACGCGCATCTGGATAAAATCACCGTTAAAGAAGGTCAGAGAATCGGCAAAGGCGAAATTCTCGGAAAAATGGGGCGCACGGGTCGCTCAAGCGGTGTGCATCTTCATTTCGAAGTTCGCTACCGGCGCCAGCCGGTCAACCCGCTCGCTTATCTCCCGGATCTTCATTCACTCGCTGACTCGCGGTAACGATCTCGAAAAGAGGCCCGCGCGCAGGCTTGAGCCGGCAAAGGCCGCAAGCCCTGCGATTGCGCCTGCGATCAGCGCGAGAATGACGTAAGAAAACAAAAATCCTTTAAGTCCCACCACTCCCGCGATTCGCATGGAGAGCCGAAAGCCCGTCGGGAGATCATGGGAGATGGCGATACTCATCCAAGCGATCGCCGCCGCGAGCGCCGCAACACGCACCATCTTTCCGGGAATCAGCCACCCCACAAAGAAGGCCGGCACCGCAAAAGTCCACCACGGGGCGCGAAAGCCTAGGGCGATATCCAGGGCAACCAACGAAGTGAGAGTCGCGAGCGCGATGAGTTGATGTTTCACTTGGATTCCCCCTCGCCCGAAGCTTCAACGGTCTTGAAGTTTCGTTTTCCGAGATCCGAGGCCGACGAAAGAAACGAAACTTCTTTCAATTCGTTTCGTCTCCAGGCCTCGAGAAAATCGTCATAATGGCGGCTGGTGGGGTCACCGCTCTGCCCCCCGGGGTAGACGGCCCACGCCTCGGGCTTTGCACCCACGGCCACGACGAGCTTCCACACGGGCCCGTGCGTACCCTTGTTCGCAAAGATATTCTCCGCCACGCCGGGAGCGACGAAATCCTCACGACCGAGGCCCGGCAGCTTGGCAATGTGACGGAACTCGGTCTTATGAACTTTCGGCCAGAGCCACTTGCCAGGTTTGTAACTTCCGAGCTTCTCGCTCACGTTTTTTATCGCCGAGCGTAGGCTCAGAAGGGCGACATCTTTCATGCGTTCGGTCGCCTGAGTCTGTGGATCATCAAACCATTTCGATTGAGGGTCACTCGCCATCAGACGAAGCGTTTTGAGAGCCGGTGGATATTGATAAAGCCCGCGGTCGGGAAAATGCGGCGACCACATCCGAGTCTCGAAATCCTGGTACCACGCTTCGAAAATCGTCGGAGCTTCCGCATCCTCGGAGTATTTGAAGTCCCATTTCTTCAGGAGATCGACGATTTGTTTTTCGGTTTCATTCAGACTCGGCTCTGCTTCCACGGCGCCGACGAGAAGCGGGCTCGCCGTGCGTGCGAGCACCGACAAGGTATCTCCTTGCATGGCGCGAAGATCTTCAGGCGAAAAGATTTTTTTTCTCTCGCGCAAAAGCTCGTTGATCCGCGCTCCCCGGAACACACTCTCAAATGGCCACCCGAGATAATGAGGATAAGTTTCGTCGGCCGGAGCCTGGTTGGCGGAGCTTAAAAAACCGCGAGCGGGATTTCGCGAAGACGGCACCTCCGTACGAGGGAGCCAACTCTGCCACTCGTACTCCTTTGATGAGCCGTCGGAAATCATTCTTCCTTGCCCCGGCCAGCGCACGGGATAGCGCCCCATGTGCCAGAGACCGACATCGCCCGTGTGATCCGCGCAGAGGAAATTTTGATCAGGAGCTTGAAAATTTTCGATCGCCTCTCGGCATTGCGCCGTCGACTTGGCGCGATTCAACAGGAGAAAGGTTTTTAGTTCGTTACTCCCATCGAGAGCGCTCCACTTAAGCGCAAGCCCTTTTGGTGTCATCGGATTCAGCGGCGTTTCGCTTTGATCGTAGACGATCGGACCGAAGTGAGTTTGCCGGAGGAGAAGATTTAACGGCTCTTCACCACGAATTTTGATTTGCACTTCGCGCGAGATGATCGGTCGCCAATCCTTCTCAAAGAGGTACTCGCTTCTGTTTTCATCGCGGTATCTCAGTTGGTACCAATCCATGATGTCGGTCCCGCCGTTCGTCACTCCCCAGGCGAGCTTCGGATTAAACCCGAGGATCACGCCTGGAGCGCCGGGAAGTGTAATGCCGTAGACGTTTTGGGAGGGTGATGTCAGTTGAACTTCGTACCAGAGCGAGGGAAGGCTTAAGCCGAGGTGAATGTCATTACTGAGAATGGGTTTTCCCGTCGTGGACTTTCTTCCGAGCACGGCCCAGTTGTTACTCCCGTTCGACGGATCGGGTTGCGGAATGGGATCCAGAGGACGCAAGTCAGGAAGAAAGTCCTCTTGGGGCGCGGGCCCCGATCGAGAGGCGAAATTGAACTTCGTACCTTTGGGTACGATCGGCTCTTCGATGCCGAGTTGAAGCGGAAAGAGCTCGTCAAAATCACTCTTTGAAAGGCGCGATCGACTCCGAGAGAGAGCGAGTTCTCGGTTGTAGCCGGAGAGATCGTAAGCCATGTATTTCATGAGAAGGGCCGCGTTTTCGGCCATCCACGTCTCCGGTTTGTGGCCGAGAAGTTTGTACTCAAAAGGGTAATCCTCGGGCTTTAGCTGCGCGATGTACGCATTAACGCCAGCCGCGTACGCACGGAGAGCGGGGCCCGTGACGGGATCGTTGAGCATGATCTCGGCACTCTCTTTGGCAGCCTGCGGGAGACCGAGGCGCGTGAAGTATTTATCGAACTCAATCGTGCGTCGACCCATGACTTCCGAGAGCCTTCCTCCCGCCACACGCGAGAGAAACTCCATTTGCCAAAGCCGCTCGCTCGCCACGACGTAACCTTGCGCTAGGTACAGATCCTCGTCGTTTTCAGCAAAGATATGTTTGATCTGATCGCGGTCGACCTGCACGGTCACGCGACCTTTTAGGCCCGGGATCTTGAGTCGACTTTCGGTTTTCTCCCAGAAGGAAACGCGGTGATTCCAGAGACCTGTGAATGGATTGATGAGCTCGCCGACGGCGGGAAGCCCCTGCTGACTTCGGCTCAACAGAACGATAATCAAAACCAGAGCCAGCAGCGTGGATGCAAATCGCGTCCAGGGACTGAATAGG
>SXSP01000427.1 GCA_005792225.1 Bdellovibrionales bacterium
GAGGCGGATTTTCATGGCAATTCCTCCCGCGGTTCGGGTGCTGATTTCCAGGGGATGTCACCCCCGTAAACCCTGGAAAATAACGGCTACATAAGCTCTGTGTCAATTGTCGCGGATTCAACAAGCATCCAGATAGCATTGGACTTGAAACAACGCTTTTGCCAGCCTTCTCATGCATGAAAGACCTACAAACACATATCATCGAAAAGACCTTCAAGCTTCGTCTCGAAAACGAAGCCCTCCTTCTCTCCCAGTCGCTACCGAGGGCCGAGTTTTCGGTCTTTGAGTCGAGGCCGTCTGAAAACGTGCGCGGGGGCATCGTCCTCGTTCAGGAGATTTTCGGAGTGAACTCCCACATCCGCGAGGTCGCGAGAAAATTCGCGAAGGCCGGTTACGTCGTCTGGGCTCCGGCGTACTTCGACCACATCGAACCCGGAGTTGAACTGAACTACGGTGAAGAGTCTTTCCCAATCGGTCGTTCATTCGTCAGCCGTCTGGGGTGGGAGGCGCCCCTCGATGATACGTTGATCGCCACTCGAGCTCTGAAGAAGTCGCTCCCCGAGGGGAAGAATAAAGTCGCGGTCATCGGCTACTGCTGGGGCGGAAGCCTGGCCTGGTTAGCCGCCTGCCGCCTTGCAGACGAGACTGATGCCTGCGTCAGCTACTATGGCCGGCAAACGCTCGACTTCAAGGCGGAGGAGCCACGTGTCCCGTTGATCATGCATTTCGGCCGCCACGACAAGGCGATACCCGTCGACCAGGTGGAGGATCTCTCGCGACTTCATCCAACTCTTCCTGTTTATATCTATGAAGCCGGCCACGGTTTCAATTGTGATATGCGTGCCGATTACGACGCCCAAGCTTCACAGCTGGCCGAGGAAAGAACATTGAAATTCCTTGCGGAGAATCTCACTTGATGGCGTCGGCAATTTTCGCGAGGTCGGCGTCACTCAATCCGGAGAGCCCGTTCATCTGATTGATATCTCTGATCGCATTCTTGATTTGGGCCGCTGAACGGCCGCGCTTCGTGCTTGATGAAGCGGCTCCGTGACAGGCGGCGCAGTGAGTTTGGTAAAGCTCGGCGCCTGATTTCTCGCCAGGAACGGGGGTTGAAGCCGCGGGCTGAGGCGTCGCGATCGGCACCGCAGAATCTTTGCCCCAAACAAAGGCCATCTGGCGAGAGAGTGAGATGAGTCTTTCGTCAGCTAGGGCCCTCCGGTAGATTCCGAACTCACCCACGCTGAACGACCCCTTGGAGCCAAAGGTATCCGGCGGCATGTGGTGGAGCGAAAATCTGCGGACCACCGATGCCAGCGGCGTCGGTTGATTTTCTAGAATCAGGTCTTCGCTCGCGAGCCGGCCGTTGACCGCGATTTGAAGGCGGTCGGCGGCATTGCCGAAGCGCGCGGCAATTGCGATGGGCCCTTTCAGTTCCTCCTCGGTCACGATCATTTTTCGCGCGGCATGCGCCCCCGCGAACCAATGAACCGCGCCGAATTCATACCCCCCGCTCACCCGTGAAACATCGAGCACGAGAACTCCTGCGTTTTCGCCGTTTGCCGGAAAGAGAGAGAACAACCGAACAGTCTCCTCACCCGCTGCGGTCGAAACTTCAAGATCCTTGATGATGATGACGACAGTCGCTTCATCGAACACGAACTCGCTAAGATCTGCAGCCGACGGTTGCATCGAAGCATCCGGCTGAATTCGTAAGAAACTCTGGGCTTCTCTCTTTACCAACAAACCCGAGGCGTCCATGTTGGGCGATTGCGTATTCGGAATCAGGGGCGGATAAAGATTGAGCCCCATCTTCTTCATGTCAGCCCAACGCTCAGCTCGATTGAAACTGTTGAATTCGGGAAAGCGACCGCGCATGGACCACGCGAGATCGGCACTCGCGACGGCCGGCGAAGGATCGGTTTGACTGAGGAGACTTTCTTCGTCGCTAAAGCCCGGGGCTGGGGACATCGATCCGCAGTTTTGATAGATGAGAACCATCGCGAAAGCGCAGACGAAGATACCTAAGCTCTTCCCGATGGGATGTCTCATTCTGATACGCTCCGACCGCGTGAATGACGGTTTCCAATACTTATCGACAGGTGAAGGAAGAGACTTGAATTGAGACGCCGTTACAGGCGTTAAAAAGGGAAAAGGCGAAGGCCCTCGCAGAATGCTTGAGCAACTTCGCCTTTTCGAGTTGGGTTTGACCCCCGCTCAATCTACGACCCGCTCTTACGAGCAAGCCTCCTGAGCGGTGGTCCAACAACTACTATGACTGTCTGTCATTGGCACCACCTCCTTTCCCGGCCCATACGCCTTAACTCAATGTATCGGACCTTAGGCTATGCCGCCACAGGAATCTTACCGATCTCGACCTCTCCTCGACTCGGAATGGGAAAAGCCTAAGCCGAATAATAGAAGGACTCGATTCGTACGGAGGAATCCATGCAGAAGCAGCGCCTTGAAGAAGTATGTCAACTCGGAGAACGAGCCGACGAACTCTTGATTCGCGGTCAAGCGCGCGACGCTCTCAAGAAATTTCAGGAAATCGTGACCACGCTCGAAAAAACCGGCGATCTCGACAGCTACGTCGCCGCTCGCGTCACCTTGAGCGTTCTTCGTTGTCATTTGAAGCTCGGCGATTTCAAAGGTGCCTTCGGTGTTTGGAACGCGAGTCTCGAAGATTCACTCTACGGCGTCGGCATCTACGCGCTCGAAAGCGCACAGACGACAGTAAAAGACATGATCGCGTACGACATGATCTGCGCGTTCCTCCACACCCTCGCCGATCACGAAAAAAATGAAGCCGCCGCGGCCGTGAACCAGTACCTCTCGCGCGTTTGCGAATATGCAGTCGAAGCCGGTGATCGCACCACCATGCGCCTCGCATTGAACAACTGGAAACAACATTTGCGCGAAGTGTTCGGCGGAACAATCCCGCTCGAGTTCGCAAAAACTTTGATCGCATTCGAAAAAGATTTCGCGGAACCCGTTAAGCCGCAGCCGATTGAATTCCCGCTCCCCACCTCGTGGGAGAAGCCGAATGACTTCCGTGAGATGTCACGAGTCGCGGAAATGCGTGACCGCGAGGCTCTCAAGAAGACAAACGGAAAGAACAAAAAATCAAAGGCGAGCTGAGCATCAACCCTTGTAGGTGATCCGGTAGATCAGGCCCTCTTGATCGTCACTCACGAGCATCGATCCGTCGGGAAGAACGAGAAGATCGACGGGTCGCCCCCAAGCGTTCTCCCCTTGTAACCATCCTTCAGCGAAGACTTCGGGCTTTCTCGCCTTTTCCGTGCCCTCGACGGGGACCGAAAGAATTCGGTAGCCGATTTTTCTTGAGCGGTTCCATGAGCCATGTTCCGCGATGAAGGCGCGCCCGCGGTATTCCTTGGGGAACATCTTACCGTTATAAAACTTCATTCCGAGAGCTGCGCCGTGGGGCGTGAGTTTTTCCACCGGATGCAAAAAGGATTTCCCCGGCGAACAATCCCTCTCCACGCCGAATTTGGGATCTTTCAAATCACCCTGATGGCAGTATGGATATCCGAAGTGAAGTCCCGCTTTCGCCGCCCGGTTCAGCTCATCAGCCGGAACATCATCGCCCATCATGTCGGCGCCGTTATCCGTAAACCAAAGCTCGCGTGATTTTGGATGCCAGTCAAAACCGACGCTGTTGCGAACTCCATTCGCAAAGATCTCACGTTTTTTTCCATCGAGGCTCAATCGTGTGATGGACGCGTAGATTGGATCTTCCATCACGCAGAGATTGCAAGGTGCTCCGACGGGTACGTAAAGCCAGCCGTCAGGTCCGACCGCGATCGCCTTCCAGCCATGCCATTCATCTTTCGGATAATCGTCTCGCACGACGATCGGCGCCCCGGGCTTGCTTAGCTTCTTCTCGATCTGATCAAAACGTAGGATGCGCGAAATCTCTGCGACATAGAGAGAGCCCTTGTGAAAAGCGACTCCATTGGGCTGCTTCAAACCTTGAGCGATGGTAACGACCTTTTTTGCACGCTCGTTTTTCTTCGCCGCTTGCGCGGCATCCGGAAGCGCATAGACGTTTCCGGCCTCCCGTGTTCCTACAAAGAGCGTTCCGGCGGGCGAGAGAGCCATTTGCCTCGCACCCGTCACTCCCTCGGCAAAAACCGAGATCTCAAATCCGGGTGGCAATTTGAGCGTCTTGATACCCTTTTCTTGGCTCGTCGAAAGATCGCGCTGAGGTTCGGGTGTTCCGCGAGGTTCCGCCGCGCTCGCCGGTTGCGATTCGATAAACGTGCGCATTCGCTCCGCGACTTTCTTCGTGATGACCTCGAGCGCGAAGCCCATGAGTATTTTGGGGAGCGGCAACTCCATCGCCTCGTACTTCGCGTTAAGCGAAACTTCCGTGCGCTTGTCGTCGACACGCTCGAAGCCAATCAGTCCCTTCATTCCCTTGAAGTGCCCCCAGATCACTTCCCACTGCAGTTCGCTTCGCCAATCTTCGGAGACCGGCTGCATTTGCAAAATCATGCGCGCCTGGTAACCGAGGGCCTCCGTGACGACAAAGAGTTGGGAATGAGCCGGATTGAAGGTGACCGTGCGAAAGTGATCACTCACCTCTTTGAGTTTTTCGTATTTCTGACTGACGTTAAAGCAGAAGTCCTTGGCCCGTGCGACGTGCCCACCGCCAACCATCGTGAAGCGGATCAACTCTTCGTTCTCGCGCTTCACGGTGTCTCGTTTGACCGAGACGATGACTTCGCGGTCATTTCGAATCTTCTCCATGAGCTCAGGGCGCCTGCGCCAAAACGCCTGCGCTGAGAGTGGGGCGTCTCGCTCAATCGACAATCGCGTCGGCGATGTGGGCTGCGACGTCGGTGGCGGCGTCGGTGGCGGTGTCGGTGTCGCGGCCGGCGCCGTCGCAGAGGCCGGGCGACCGTTGAGAACCAGCGAAAATACGAGGAAGGTCAGGCTCTTGCGCAATGAAGATGATGAATTCATACGCTTCAGTCTCGAAGCCTGATCCAGGTCTGTCAACGCGTCCTTGACACCCCGATAAGCCGCGCGGTTTAACTCTAAGTCACTATGTCGTTGTCTCCCGCTCCCGATCGCGCATCCGCCTCCCCTTCAACCGAGCTCCCCAAGTGGAAGAAAAAGCTTACGATCGCGCTCACGTGGGGACGTATGGCTGTGTGCCCATTCTTCATTCTCTTGATGATCCCGAGTGATCCGATTTGGGGTTGGGTGGCGTCGGCGCTCTTTATCATCGCCTCGATCACTGATTGGTTTGACGGCTATCTCGCGCGCAAATACAACGTGATTTCGAATTTGGGAAAATTCATGGACCCGATCGCCGACAAGATTCTCGTCGCGACGGTGTTAATCTTGCTCCTTCCTTCGGGTCGCGTCGATCCCATCGTGGTCATCCTGGTTCTCGCTCGCGATATCTTGATCGGCGGCATTCGTTCCGTTGCGGCCGCCGATAACGTAATCATCGACGCAAAACCGACAGGCAAATGGAAGACCGCGCTTCAAATGGGCGCGATTCCCGCCCTCTTGATCAATACGCCCCTCTTCGGCCTTCCGATCGCCGAGATCGGCCGCGCCCTTCTTTGGGTCAGCGCCGTTTTAAGTTTGATTTCGGGATATCAGTACATCCAGCTCTACAACGAGAACCGGAAGACGCCCTAAGCGCTCTTCAATTGATCGATCGTCATCCGCGGCGTTGCCAACGTGATGCCGGCGCGGCGGAGATCATCAACGGCGGTCGTCAAGAATCGGTCCGAGATACTAAACTGACTACCGTAGTTGTGGATACTATAAACAAGTTTGATTGCAACCCATGAATCCGCCGCCTCGGTCACGATCGCGATGGGAGCCGGATCTCTGAGCACACCCTCAGTGCGGAGTGCCGTTTCCACGAGCACGGCTTTCGCCTTCGGCACATCCCCATCCAGCGGAATGCGAAAGACGTGACTCCGAATGAAGGGGCGCTCCCTTCCGGCGAAATTCGAGATCTGCGATTGCGACATGTAGCGATTCGGCACCGTGATGATCTCGTCGGTAATCGCCAGGAGCACGGTTGATCTCCAGGACACTTCCTGCACTTGACCCACGATTTTGTCGGAACCGTTTTTAATTTCGATCCAATCACCGAGATCGAACGGCTTATCAAATTGAAGCGCGACCGCCGAGAACAAATTGCCGAGCGTATCTTGGAGAGCCAAACCGAGAACGATTGAGAGGAGAGCGGAAGTCGCCATCAACGGCGCAAGCTGGATCTCGAAGATGCGGGTCATGATCCAGGCGAGCATCACGACGGAAGTAATGAGAGTCAAAATATTCACGAGGAGGAGTGGCACACCTGCCTTCCCGCTCGTCGTAAAGAGATATTCGAACGCAATGATCCGCAAGATCTTGATGAAGATGATGCATCCTGCGATGACCGCGAAGAGTCCGGTGTAGACTTGCGCCTTCTCCAGCCAATAGGGCTTTCCGTTAAACACCTCGAGCGCCTCGTAAGCGAGAAACCAGAAGAATCCGATCACCAGATGGTTGACGAGATTCGAGAAGTGCCCGCGAAACAGACGATGCCTCTCGGCCGAGAGGTTCTTCATCAAAAATCGGTAGTACAACCACGCGGCAAGCGCCAGCGCCATCAAGACGATCACCGGCTCGAGTCGAACGGACGAAGTGATCTGTTGTTCCGCGATGAGAGTCAGGTTGGAATTCTTCACGAATGCGTATCGGTTCGATGCGCTGAATTCTAGAGCATCTAAGCCTCCGGCCCGGCGATCCTGGACCGCGGCCGGAATGGGCAACATTAAATAGAATTGAGTGAGCACGTGACACAGAGCAGCCCCTCAAACCTTCATTTCCCGGACTAGCCTTGAGGCTGGTATATCGGTTCAGTCATGATTCGACAGATCTCGTTTACTCAAGGTGTTCTCGTCTGTTTCGCCTACGTGGTGACCGCACGTCTGGGCCTGGAGTTCCATTCCATCAACGGTGTCGCCGCACTGATCTGGCCGCCGACGGCGATCGCGTTCGCGAGTTGTTTGATTTTCGGGCTTCGCGTTTGGCCCGCGATTCTGATCGGCGGAACGCTCATCAACTTATTTTCGGGCCTTCCGGTTCTCGCGATCGCCGGCATGGCCGTCGCGAACTCAATAGAACCGTTGATCGCCTGGGCGTTTTGCGTTCGCGGGCCCTGGGGTGACTCCGAGTTTGACCGCTCCCTTCACCGCCGCTCCGACGCGATTCGTTTGATCGTGGGTGCCGGGATCCTAAGTACGCTCGCGAGCGCTACAATCGGCGTAGGAAGTCTCTGGATGACGGGTGCGGTCTCAACCGAGCGTTTTGAAAATGCCTGGATGCAGTGGTGGGCCGGCAACGTGCTTGCAAATCTGGCCATCACGCCGCTCATTCTCGTCTTCAGTCGGCGTGAACCATTGAAGCGATTCTCATTTGAGTCTTCGAGCCTCATTGAGAAAGTCGCGTTCGTCTCACTCCTCCTAGGAATGAGCATTTTGACCTTCGGAAATTTCGCCTTCATCGACAAGGTGATTGGATTTAAGGGCGTCTACATCTTAAGCCCGTTAACGTTGTGGGGCGCCATGCGCTTTGGCCAACGAGGCGCAGCTCTGGCGACCTTTACATTCGCCGTGACGGCGACTTATTTTCTCGCCGACGGGATCGGGCCGTTTGCGAAATCCTCGGGCACGGCCAGTCTCCTTCATCTCCTCGTCTTCGTCGTGATCTTCGCCATCAAGGCCCTGTTCGTCGGTTCCGTCGTCACCGAAAGAGAAACGGAACGAGAAAATCTCCAAAAACGAGAACTCGAAGTGAGTCTCGCCAAACATGCGGCCGACGCCGCCAACCTCGCCAAGAGTGCCTTCTTAGCCAATATGTCTCATGAGATTCGAACTCCGCTCGGCGCCGTCATCGGTTTTTCTGATCTCGTGGTCGACCCCGAAATTCCCGTCGCCGAAAAACAAAATTACGTCGCGGCCATTCGTCGAAATGGGGCCCTCGTTTCCAGCCTCATCAACGATATTCTTGATCTCTCGAAGATCGAGGCTGGAAAAATGGAGGCCAATCTTCGCCCCACTCCGCTCAGCGAGATTCTTACCGACACAAAAACTCTTTTGAATCTTCAGGCGCAGGAGAAGGGAATCACCCTCAATATCACGTCTCTCACTTCACTCCCCGAAGTAATTGAAACCGATGCCCTCCGACTGCGCCAGATTCTCATCAATATCATCGGCAACGCGATCAAGTTTACCGAGCGAGGTTCCGTTGATGTCACCATTCGCCACGAAGATGGTCGGCTCGCGTTTACGGTGAAAGATAGCGGAAAGGGTATTCGGCCCGAAGATGCGAGACGCCTCTTCGCCCCCTTCTCGCAGGTCGACAACTCCTCTAAAAGAAAACATGGTGGCGCCGGCCTCGGCCTCATTCTCTCAAAAAGGCTCGCGAACCTTCTCGGCGGAGACGTGGTTCTCGCCCACTCTGATCCCACTCAGGGCAGCACATTTCTCATTACGATCAATCCGGGTTCGATTGACTCTTCAGCCATCGTTCCCACTCAATCAAAGAGCGGACCCGCAAAGACGGCCGAGCGCCTCGACGGTTTACGGGTGCTGCTCACCGACGATGCGCCCGATAACCAGTTGCTCGTCAGCCGACTCCTCAAACTTGCCGGAGCGGAAGTCGACATCGCCTCCAACGGTCGCGAGGCCGTCGAAAAGGCCCTCGCCCGCGAGTACGATGTTCTCCTCATGGATTTGCAGATGCCCGTCATGGACGGCTACGAGGCGACGCGAGAGCTGAGGAATCACGGCTACCCGGGAACCATCATCGCGCTGACTGCCCACGCGCTCAAAGAGGAGCGCGAACGCTGCATGGTCTCTGGCTTCGACGATCATTTAAGTAAGCCGATCAACCGCTCCTCGCTCGTTCATCGACTCGCAGAAATTTAAGCCTCTTTACAGGTCAGGATCGCACGACGCGGAGACCGATTTTCCATCCAAACGACGGCATCGATCCCCACGCCCATATCACCGAGAAGATGGTTGATGTAAAAATCGTACCGCGTGCCGCCCAACTGAGCGGCACAGAGAAGCTGACGACGATGGGCCAAACGGCAGAACTTCGAGAGAACCTTCGCCTCGATTCCGCCAACTTTCACCTCAACGGAAGTGCGGCTAAACCAAATGGTATTTCCCTCGGGAAAGCGCCCCTTCTCCTTTTTCATCAAAACCTCGAGTTGC
The DNA here is from genome assembly GCA_005792225.1 of Bdellovibrionales bacterium. GTDB lineage: Bacteria > Bdellovibrionota > Bdellovibrionia > Bdellovibrionales > JAMPXM01 > SXSP01. The sequence goes on from SXSP01000427.1 coordinate 9,261, forward strand.
CCCGACGTATCCATGCAGTTGAAAGTTCTAGTTTCAGTCGCCTGCGCGAAAGCAGTCGCGCCCGCCAAAAGAACAGCAAAGAATCCGACAGCAGCCCGAGAAATCACGCTCATCTCCTTCAATTTTTCGGCAA
>SXSP01000428.1 GCA_005792225.1 Bdellovibrionales bacterium
ATCAACTTCATCTTGGTGCTGGCTGCCAAGTCGTCACTGATAAGGCCGACGGCATCCAAAAGTTGTTGTGCATGATCGTCGATCTTGCCTCGGGCAGAGTCGCGACAGCACGCGCGCAATCGAGTGTCGAATATCTCAGCGCAAGCTATGCTTCCTCCCAAATGTCGAACGGGGAGAGTGTAAACGCTCTCTACGATTTGTCTTGTCGTCATGTCGGGTCGCTCTAACCGCGCTCATAATTGGAGGCCAAGATGAAGTCCTCTCTGCTCGCCGCTCTTACGATCTTCCTATCGGTCAGTTCGCTCCATGCCGGGTCCATTCAGAGCGGAGGTGGGGAGGACTTCGAGGATCGCCTCAATCCTTGGTTTCTGCAAAATACCGAAGAAGTCCGGTACTGCATCAAGATCGATCAGAAGAATTTTGGAACCTCTCTGGCGCATGTGGAATCGCAGATTCAGTCCGCCCTGGAATATTGGAAGGCGGAATTTCAAAACTCGATCTCGCCGGTAGGTAGTTCGATTCGGGTCGGAACTCAGCGATTCTTGCAAGTCGACTGCGGTGAAGCTCACGACCTCGCCTTTCAATTCGGGGTCCTTTCGGCGGCACAGAAGGCGTCTCTCGAAAAGCCGAGTCGTTACATCGGTGTCACGGTTCGGGAGAGCTATGACGTCTCTTCCTTGAAGGCGAAAGGTTACATCTATTTGTCTCCCGCATTCGGGGACTTGAAATACGAAGATGAGCGACTCATACCGAACGCATGGGCGCTGCACGGCGGCTACTTACTCGCATCTGTCCTCGCCCATGAACTCGGCCATGTCTTTGGTCTCCCTCACAATGGCGGCCGTTTTCAACTCATGGGGCAGCAGTTTCCCGAGCAGCTACTGAATCAAAATTATGCGCGTTGGGTAGATCCGTCGCGGCCGATTCCCGCTACACTTTCGCTGGCGAGGGGGGATTCACGCGCAGGGCAAGGGCAATGTCTTCCAGACCCCACGATGAAGACTGTCATCCGAATCTTCGGCTTACCTGCCGGCTCGAAGTGCGTTCGGCTTGAATATCATCATCAGAGCCCTCTCAAGGTCTCAGAGCTTCGCGTCTTTTCATCGACGAGTAAGACCGGGCCGGAAACCCTGGTTGCAACCGCTGCAATGAGGACGGTTGATGCGACCTCCTCCATTGCCGGCGTAACGGCTTGGTTGACTCCCGCTCAGCGGGTCGTGAAGCTCCCGTACTCGAATGGTCAGCGGCTTATCGGGCCCATATTCCCGGAAGTGACGAAACAAGGTTTCATGATCTGCCGAATGGCTGAATGCCGACGAGAGATTTTTGTTCGTTTCGAATCAGGTTCGGCGTTCATCGGTGGAGTCGTCGATGGTCAGCTCATCTACGACTTTTTCGCAAGTTCGGAAGAGATGCCTCGTAGGTCTATAAGGTCGAACTGAGCCTGGCGCGAGATCTGCAAATATCCGTGACTTGTGAATAGCGGCTCAGCGAGAGACATCTGCCATGCAGATTTTTCGCGGAGCCGGCGAATTTTTTCGGGAGTCACAAATGAAAAACTTGTTGCTGGTTCTGGTCGCGAGTTTCCTTCTCGGGGCTTGCGGAAAATCTGGATCGGGGTCGGGTCCCTCGCCGGCGAATGTCGGCGTCTTAGATCTCACCGATCGCGCTGAATGCGCGGGCGTCACACCGCCGGGCCTCACTCTGGGGTCCGCGAGTTGGATGCTGATTCAGAAGGCGCCGAACGGAATTGGCTACCGGAGAATCTACCGGTTTCATCCCCGCTCGATGGAAGTGATCGTCACCGCGCGGAGCGACGCTCACATGGAGCATCTTCGGGTTCGTTCCCGCGTTCGTTACCAGCCAGGCGGCATCGCGATCATGAGTCGTGCTCACCGGGCAAAGTTGATTCATTCCGCCCAAGGGCCCGTGCCCTTTGAATTTAGCTTGATGCCGACAGTTGCAACGTATTCGTTCGTTGGATCGTGCTTGCAGTTGAATCTGGGCGGGGAGTCGATGGTCCTCGTGCCGAATCGTTAAGATAACGGGAAGCCGGTCTCTCGTGCGCGAGAAACCGGCTTCATCAAATTACGGCTGGCGCGCCGTTGAATTTCCGAGATCCATCGCGATCGCGAGTGCGATCTTTGAGAAGATCGCCGCGTGCTCGAAGCTCGTGTCTTGATCGATCACGTCGCGCGTGGTGTGAAGTTTCTTGTTCATTTGTCTGAACGGCGCCTCTGAAGGCATGAGGGCTGGATAGCCCTGTTTGTGCCAAGAAGCGTGGTCACTGCAGCCGTAGCCGCAACGATCGTCGAGGATCTGCGCGTTTAAATACGTGCTGTTGAGTCCGACGAAGTAGCTACGCATCCAAGCGCTCGTAAAATCCGACATCGATGCGATCTTGCCCGCGCCCGCGCCCGGAAACGAAGTCATATCGAGCTGAAGGACGCCGACGACATCCTTATTCTGTGAGCGATACTCGCGCGCGATTTCAGCCGAGCCGAGAAGTCCGCTCTCTTCTCCCGCATACCAGAAGAACTCGACCGTGCGCTGGGGTTGTTGCCCTTGAGCCGCGAAGACGCGAAGTGCTTCGAGTAGGCAAGCGGAACCCGACGCGTTGTCGTCGGCACCGGGTGCGTGACGATCGCCGAACCATTCCTGGTTGATTGAATCGACGTGGCCTCCAAGAGCGACGATTTCGTTCGGACGTTGCGAGCCGGGAATGTGAACGCGAATCGATTTCTGCCCCGTCGAACTGTGCGAGATGAGATCGACTTGGTAGGGAAGGCTCGTGCTCGAGAGGATCTGCTCGATGCGAGCTTTGAAGGCTTCGATCGGCTCATTCGCGTTTGGTAAACGGTTATCGCGCGATTCGAAGCGAGAAAGGAACTCGACGTGCGAGCGGATCTGATCCGCCGAGATCTGCTGCAGCCCCGAGACGATCGCAGGATTCGCCGTGAGGTTCTGCGCGCTCGTCATCGGGCGGAACCGGCGATTGCGAAGCTCTTGCGATGCGAGTTGCCCGAACACGTCCGTGATGACGAGGTTGTTGTCGGATACTTCCGGCAAAGCCTCGAAGCCCGCGCAAGAGCCGCGCTCGTGCGCGAGGTGGCTCAGCTTGAGCTGTTGATCCGTCGTGAGTCTCGCGTACGCAACGCCCGTTACGGGCTCCGTCGCGAGAACTTGCGCACCGACCGCTTCGATGAGCTCTGAATCGGCGAGAACGGGTTTCGGATTGATTTCGGTGCGTGGTGCTTCAATCGCGACCGCGCGAGCGCCGGCGATCATGAGCATTCCTGCCACAAGCGCCTTGATGGATGCATGAATCCCTTGATGACTTCTTCTTCCTTGAGTCATTGGCCCCTCCTTGATTGCTGATGTTTAGCCTCCCGCGTTTCCTAGTCCGATGTCGAGGGGGAAAATCGAAAAACGCATCGCGCCGCCTGGTCCATGGTCGAGTTATTGCTTCAACTTTTAGGGAATTCCAGCCGATGAGGGAGAGTCAATCGAACGCGAGGTTACTGGAAGATGAAACGAATTGTTACAGCCATCATCACGGTCGTGACGTGCTTGAGTTTTTCCGCTTCTGCCGCTCAAAAGAGCGCCGCGCGAGTCAAGAAGCAGAAGTTCACGCCACTCCAATTCGACTACATCAAAACCCAAGCGTTTCGTAACGCCTTCATGCAGAATATCGTGAACCAAATGAATCTTGTTGATACCGCGAAGGACTTCGACGAGCGTATCCTGTCATTTTTTCCGACGAAAGAGCGCACGAAAATACGCGCGATGCTGAAGCTCACGGGCAACAAGATGACCACGGCCGAAAACCAAGATGGAGTTCTTGTCGCCACCTCCGGCACGGCCAAGCTTCGGGTGGAATGGCCCGACATCTCAAAAACCGAGTTCAAGATCAATGGCGTCCTCTGGGTCTACAATCCCGCGAAATCTCTTTCGGACCAGCTTGGAATCCTCGCACAAAAACTTAAACCCCGCGAAACGGCACTGCACGATCTACTTTTGCCGAGGGCGGAAGCCCTGATTCCCGCCGTTGCGGCAGCGATGGCGGCTCACCCGTATTTGTCGGCGGCGGTCGTGGCGGTTGGTACGCATATCGGATCGGAATTATTAAAGAACTTCGGTGGAGGCATCTTAACTGCCGGCAATGACGTCTTCTGCACGCAGGTCGATAAAGCTGGTGGTGTTGGCATCGTTGGCATCTGCAGCGAGTGGAAGAAGAACGAAGAAGAGAAGGTTCTCGCAGGAATGCCTGCACTCGATGCCATCACCCAGCAGGTTGCATCATCAGGCGCCGGAAACGTCCTCGATAAATGGGAAGCCCAGGAATGGGTCTGCCCCGATAACAACGATGGAAAAGACCGTATCTACCAAGCACGCATTCGCCGGATCGTCATCAAAGACGGAAAGAAAGAGCCTCAAGGTGCCTGGTCGAATATTCGAGCCGTGATCGGTGCGGACACCAAACCAAAATCCTTGATGGTGGGTCCGATCGACGTCGATCTCGAGAACGCTTCGAACGACGACGCCACAATGAACAAGATTTACATGTCGGTCTCCTTCGAAAAAACGAAAGGGCGCATGACCGAAATCGCTATTCCTAACCCGGAATGGAAGCCAGATACTCTGAATCCGATCGTAGGACCCACGATTAAAATTACGCCTGCGCTACGCCTTTCCGTGCCGGAGGCTGAAAAGCTGACGCGCGGGAAAGACCTCGTCGCTTTCGTCAACCAGAAGGTCATGAAGTGCGTTGTGCGCAATCTCGAGATGACCTCCGAGCAAGCCGGCACTCCCGGTCAGCCCGCAGCTCCCGCGGAACCAGCTCCGGCTGCAGCTCCCGCAGGCGGCACCGCTCAGTAGGTGAGCTCCGCGGGCCTCAGCGCCTGCGGAAAGTAGACTTCCTTCAGCGCGCGGTAGGTTCCCACGTGCGCTTCCACCGTAAGTTCAATCGGCTTCGCATAACCTCCGCCCATCGAAATCGAAACCGGAATCCCGCGCGCTTTGCAGGCGTTCATCACCAAGCGATCTCGCGCCTCAAGGCCCGCATGGGTGAGCGATAGTTTTCCGAGCGTGTCTTCCTTCAGCGGATCCACACCCGCTTGATAAAAAACAATATCGGGCCGTATCTCTAAGACCTCAGGAAGAGCGCCGCTGAGGCGTTCAAGAAACTCGTCGTCACCGGTCTCGTCCGCAAGGCCAATATCGAGCGAAGAAGGAACCTTGCGAAACGGATAATTTCTTTCCCCATGCATCGAGAAGATGAAAACGTCATCGCGCCCTCCCAGGATGCTCGAGTTTCCATTTCCTTGATGCACATCAAGGTCAATAATCGCCGCGCGCTGAATGAGCCCGAGCCTTTTGAGATTCAGAAACGCCACCGCAATGTCGTTGAACACGCAGTAACCTTCACCCGCATCCCTATGCGCGTGGTGAGTGCCACCAGACAAGTTCCCCGCGATACCGCTAGCGAGCGCCGCATGCGCCGCCGCCACACAGCCGCCGACAGACGCAAGACTTCGCTGCACGAGCCCCGGCGTCCAAGGAAACCCGATCCGCTTCAAAGCCTGCGTCTCGATCGTCCCATTGATGATGCTGTCGACGTAAGCCTCATCATGCGCAAGACAAACCTGCTCGCGCGTCGCAAACGGAGCCGGATAAATCTCGTGCTCGCTCAGCGTCTGCGTCTCAATGAGGCGCTCGCGAAGCATCCGATACTTCCGCATCGGAAACCGATG
>SXSP01000429.1 GCA_005792225.1 Bdellovibrionales bacterium
GCGGTGCTGACTCGCGAGTTGTAGGTTAGGGACTGAAAACGAAAGGGGCACAAATGAGGCTCGTGATGCGCACACTGAATGATTATCTCCGCGAGAAACGTCTCGACAGCGGCTTGAGCCAGCTCGACGTCGCGCGAGAACTTGGTTATGCGTCGCCGCAGTTCGTTTCGAACTGGGAGCGCGGATTGGTTTCTCCCCCTCTGGAGACGATCGGCATTTTGATCGACCTCTACAAAATTCCCGCGGATGAGGTCGTCGACCGTATTTTGGACGAGACCCGCGAATACTTGGAGTCGCACCTGGTTTCGACACGCAAGAAAAAAGCTTCGAAAACCAACGTTCGCCGTCGCGCGAGCCCCCGCCGCGAGGTCCACGCTTAACGGCGGAACCGAATTTTCAGTTCGGAAACTGGCGACACCACTCGTCAGTGACCGACGGGGGCGGTTGTCACGGCTAGCGCGAAGAGTTAGGTTGGTCGTGTGCACAACCTCACCCGCTCAAGTCCAGATGCCGCCCGGCTTTTGATCATCCGTTTTTCGAGTTTCGGCGATATCGTCCAAGCAGTGGGAGTACCCACCGCCTTCCGAAAGAATTATCCGGGAGCCGAAGTTGATTGGTTGGTGCGCGCGGATTTTTCGAGCCTCGTTGAAGACCATCCTGAAATTCGGAAGGTGCACTCCTTTTCGCGCGATTCGGGCCTCGTCGGTCTGATGCGTCTGGCTTGGCAGTTGGCCGCGGGCGGAGGGTACACCCACCTCTACGATGCCCACAACAATCTGAGATCCAACGTCTTTTGTTTGGTCTACCGGTTACGGCGACCACTGGTCAACTTCGCCCGGAGACCCAAGAATCGGTGGAGGAGATGGCTCTTCTTTCGCTTTCGTCTCCCGGTGCTCCAGATGCCCTTCCGCGGTGCCAATTCGTTTCACGAACCCTTGAAGCCATGGGGCCTCGCACCCGCGGTTCCCATCGGCCGCCAATTTTATTCGAATGCAGATCTACCGGGTGAGGTGGAACGAGAGCTCCAAAGCTTAAGTGGCCCGATCATCGCGCTGGCCCCCTCAGCTGCTTGGCAAATGAAGCGGTGGCCCATCGAAAACTGGAAAGCTCTCGTCCAGCTTTTACCGGAAATGCGATTCGTCTGCCTCGGAGGCCCCGAAGATCGATTCATAAATGATATTAGTTTGGTTGCCCCCGAGCGCTGTCTCAATTTAGCTGGACGCCTCAAACTCAATCAAAATGCCGCGATCTTCGCCCAGGCGGACTTAGTGATCGCGAACGATACGGGCCTCCTCCACGTCGCCGATCAAATGGAGAGACCCACGATCGCGTTGATCGGCCCAACGGCGTTCGGTTATCCGAGCCACCCGTCTTCCCGCGAACTCGAAATCGACCTTTCGTGCAAACCCTGCTCGAAAGACGGCCGCGGTCAGTGCGTGAATTCCGTTTATCAACGGTGTCTCGTTGAACTCTCTCCCGAGCGGGTCGCGCAAACGGCCCGGAAACTTCTGGCAAGAAACTACTAAACGATGGGCCAAATCTTCTTTTATTTAACTTATCGTAGTCTGATTTGGCCGCTGCTTCGAGCGAGCTTTTCCATTCTCGCGCGCTTTAATAAGAAAATCGCGGCCGGCCTTGAGATGCGCGAGGGCGCACCTTGGTTGAAAGAGGACACCCTGCGCCCATCCAACTCGATCTGGATTCATTGCGCTTCGGGCGAGTTCGAATACGCGAAGCCGGTCATCACCCGCATCAAGGCACAGATTCCGGATGCGCGGGTGATCGTCACTTATTTCTCGCCGACTTACGCGGGCGTCGTGCGCCGTTTTCCCGGGGTGGATTTTTCGTGCCCAGTTCCCTGGGATACTCCGCACGCGCTCAGAGATTTCATTAGAATACAAAAGCCTCATGCACTTCTCGTCGCTCGCACCGATACTTGGCCGGAAATGCTCCGACAGGCGAAGCGTTTTGGACTTCCCACGCTCCTCTTCTCGGCGACTCTTCCGGAGAGCGCGGGGCGCACGCGTAATCCCCTCGCACGGTGGATGTCGCGTGCCGTCTTCGAATGGCTGGACGCCATTTTTTGCGTGAGCGAGTCGGATTTGGCCGCATTTCGCAATTTAGGCGTCGGCGATAAAACTCGCGTGGCGGGCGATACGCGCTATGACCAAGTCATGGAGCGACTGATGAAGCCAAAGCCACTTAAGGAGGAGCTCTTTGTAAGGCGAAACTCACAAGAGATTCTCGTTGCCGGATCAACATGGCTTGAAGACGAAAGGGTTCTCGTTGAAGTCGCGGGCCGGGTTCCTGTCGCTTTCATCTTGGTTCCTCACGAACCCACCGAAGATCATCTTGCGCAGCTTGAGTCGATCATCGAGAGCCGGGGCCTAAAGAGCGTACGCTACTCGAAGGCGAGTCAGTGGCCCGATGGGACCATCCTCCTCGTCGATCAAATGGGAATTTTGGCGGAGCTCTACCGGAAAGGTTCTCTCGCCTTCGTCGGCGGCTCGTTTAAAAAGACCGTTCATAGCGTGATGGAGCCGCTCGCGACGGGGTCGCTCACCTTTGTTGGCCCGCTCTTTGAGAACAACCGAGAAGCAATTGAGTTTCATGATATCCCCGTTCAGCCTGGCGAATCCGATTTGCGCTTCGTTCAGCCGGTGATTCACGCCGAAGACTTTGCGGTTCGGCTTGAAAAGGCTCTAAAAATCGTGAATGAGGCACTTGCGGAGCGAATCCGGCGCGAAATCAAAAGTCGCGCCGGAAAGTCGGACCTTGTTTTAACCTGGTTGAGTGACCGCGTCTCGTTCAGTTAATGGAAAATTCTTTTCCACCAGCTTCCGCTCTCTTGGCCCTCAGGCGGACGCTGAGGCTCAAACGCGTACACGCCAGGTTGGCTCGAAAGGTGACCGCGATAACGTGCGTAAGCTTCCGAAAGACGCTCGAGCGGATACCCACCTACGTCGATCTTTCCGCTGACTTCACCAGCACTCGACTTTTTCGCGGCGATGACATTGAGGAAGGTCACGTAGTCATTTGTCCCGCGTAACGAGAGAAGCCAGGGGTAATTTCCAAGATCCCCCTTATCGAGCAGCATTCCGTCAATCGAACCTTGGGCGAACGTGTAGAAGTGCTCGCGAACTTCGATCGGTTTCTTGAGGTCGCCGCCGGAGCAAATCAAAACTCCTCTGGAGAGTCGGCCGAGGAGCTCCGCACCCTTCAACTTCGAGTCGCGAACCAAAGATTTGCGAGCTTCCCAGTACTCAGGCGAGATGCGGATCGCGACGCAGGAATCGTAGCGGGTCGCCTTCACCTTCATTTCCACGTGCTCCATGATGAGGCTCGTCCCGCTGGAGAGGCTTGATCCTTCACTCACCGAAGTCGCATCCGATCGCGAATGACTGAAGCTCGCGGAAAGACCCGCGGCTCCCCAGATGGCGCTCAGGATTGGAACCTTCTCGACAAGAGACCCAACGATCGCGGTCGGCGACCAAGAAGCGGTGAAGCTATTGCTGTGGCTATTGGAGCGTCCAAACGAAACATCGGAACCCACATTGAGTGAGAGGGTCGGTCGCTGACTCGGAAGAAAGGTGCCTCCGTCAGTTTCCAGCAGGCGGAGTGTACGATCCACGCTGAAAACCTGATCGCCCCGGCTGACCGCGCGCATGCAATCTTGCATCATTCCCTTAGGACGCTGGAGCGCCGCCGCCTGGATATCGTACATGAACATCATGCAGAGACGGCCCGCGAGAGGGACGTCGATTTGCCTTTTGCCGTCAATCCATTCTTGAACCTGGGCGAGGGTGACCGGCTCCTTCAGCGCGAAAGGATCCCAGATGTGGGTCGGAAATTTGTAGTTCAAGAATGCGAGAAGCCTCTGCGCCGAAGCCTTTGCTGGCAAACCGATATTGTTTGCCTCAAGACCCGGATTTTGCGCGAGGATAGTGCTTTCGTTGTTGAGAGCGACATACTCGAGGTTCATCACCTTGAGGTAGCTCGTCAGCTTGGTCATTTCGCGCATGCGCTGCACGTATTCAAAATGCGACTTCCGAGCGCGCTCAAGGATTTGCGAATAGGTCTGACCCGCGATCGCCCGCGTGTTCTCGGCCATATCGATTGACTTGTAAGAGCCCGAAATCGTCATGTCGGTCGGGAAACTCGCCGAGTTTTCCGCTTCGTCACCCGCCCAGATCGGTGCGACGTACGTGGGAGTGACGAGCCCTGACGCACGATCGACCAGGTCGAGCGCGCGCCGGCCTCTTTCGAGCTGCAGAGATCCCTTCTCTCTTTCAGAGAGCCGAGACTCGTCGACCGGAAGAATTTCGTAGACGAAGTTCGCGCGCGACCGGATCAGCTTCGGATCCGAGATGTCAAAGTCGAGCCCGACTTTCACTTCCCCGCCCACGACGCGTATGAGTTTAGAGTCGCCGTCCATTTGCGAAAAGAGTTCGGTCTTCTCACCCGATGCGGATCTGACCGTAACGAAGATCAGCGCTCTGAAAAGGTAAATTCCATCGCGCAAAGCTTCGGGGGCGGCCGAACGCCCGTGCAAGATACTCGAATGCCGAAGAACACGAAGGGGCATGCGGAACTGAACTGATTTTTTGATCTTCAGGTTCATGAACTCATCGACGGAATAATGACGAGTGTTAATGGTGTCCCAAGAATAGGTTTCGCTCATGAGGCGCGCCGATTTTTTTGGCGCATTGTTCACACGCTCCACGGTCGCGCTGATAAATTTCGAATCACCACCCAGCGAGAGACGATCCCAGGGATTGATGGCGATCGTGCGGCTCTCCGAGAAACCCGACTCGGGGTGCGAAATCGTAACGGGAATCAACCGGAAGTGCTCAGGTTCGTAGTAGCGATGAGAGAGCGAATCTTCCCAGCTGTAGCAACCGTCTGAGCCCGGTCCACGCCGCGGGAGTGGTTTGATCGTTTTTTTAAGATTTCCCTCGCCCGAGGTCACGACGAAGTCGGCATCGACCGCGGGACGATTGCCGTTTGAGGTATCCGTCAAACATGCGACGACGCGGTAGTTGACCGTTCTAACGAGCGCCGACTCGTCTTCAACACCGGCCCACTCAAGCTTCAGCTCACCGACTTCAAAGAGACGAGGAGCCGCAGCCGAAGGTGCGTCGGGCGAACCGTTAATATTGGGCTGTGACTTCTCTTCGCGCTCAAACTCAGGATTGATAATCTGAACGGGCAACGACGGAGAGCCCGTGAGGCTCGCGTAGTCGCCGATACTGAACAATCCGGAAAACGGGGTCAGATCTTTTGGTCCACCACTTGCCGCGATTTTCACCGCAAGACGGAAGCGGGTCCCGACGCTACCCTGGGAAATTTCGGGAGTGAAATCAAAGCGGAAACCGTCTCCCTCCTTATAGACAGGAAGGTCATCGGCTCTCGAGACGATCTGCGATTTTTCCTGGCTGCCCGAAACTGAAGAGGCGATCAGGTCCACTGACGCCTTGAGGTCCGCGTTCTTCAGAGCATATTCGATTTGTTGGCCTCTTAAGTCTCTTAAGAGAATGGACGGTGATAAGTGGACGCGAAGACTGCGCGAGAGGCGTTGAGCCGAGCGTCGCGGAGAATTGTCGATGGTCAGTTTCGAGACGTGAACCCTCTTCGGGCTGGACACTCTCATCATCTCGGATTCATCCGAGAGATATTCCTCGGGAACTTCGCTTTTTGAGAGATCAACGACGTCACTTCCGCCGCTGAAACCCCACGGGTTAATCGCAAGGCGCACATCGCGAGTTCCCGATTGCATCCTACTGGACGTGATTTTGCGGTCGAGTCGAATGTATCTTTCGTCAGCCAAATGATTGTACGCGATTTCCTCGGACCAGTTGAGGCAACCGGAGTCGTCGGTTCGCTGGTGGATTTCTTTTGTGCCCCCGAGAACAATGAAGGCATGACGCTTGATGGACTCGGCCGTGCGTTTGTCCTTCAGGCAGGCCGAGAAATTGTAGAGTCGAGCCGAGGGAATGGAAAAACCGCGTAACTGCCTCGAAACGGTTGACGAGCCCTTGACCGAGTCGATCACGAACGTTGATCGGCTGGAGACGTTTTGCGATTGCGGACGCACGCAGGCCGCGAGACTTAAGCTCAAAACGGCCAAAGAAAAAACGAGAGCCGAAAAATTAAAAGATCGAATCATAAAGTGTCCCGAGTTTCAGCAGAATATATTCTTGTCGACTCTGAAGCGCGCTCGCATTGATGACGTCGGCGCTCACGTATCTCGCACCGAGCGTGAGATTCTTTGTCTTCATCACGGTTTGAAGTTCGGCGGCCCAACCCTGGCGATTGGTGTGACCGAAGCCGGCGTCGTTATAGAAAGCCGGTGCTACATCGCTTTCAGCGAAAAAGACTTCGCCCTTCGGAATGAGGTCGATATCTCCGGGAAGCCCGATCTCGAAGCGGGTTGAGAGATGCTGAGCATTTCGGAAACCCTCGGGGGCATCAAGATTCTGAATCATGTTTCCACCAAAACCCCAGGCGAACCCGGGCACGAAGGTGATCTTCGCATCGCCGCCCGCCGCCCATCCTTGATAGCCGTAAACAAAGCGGCGACCGTCGTCGTCGAGGGTGTTGCCAAAGGGCGCGCTCTCCATCGCGACTTGCGACGGCAGCTGGTGAAACGCGAAGTGGGTACCGTGTGCCTCAAGAGCCAAGAACTCAAATGGCATCGTCTTGATCAAAAGCGTTTCGCTAAGAAAAGAGGGTGAGGGCTCCGCATCCACGGTCTTCGTCGAAAGTTGCGTCGAGGTTGGTATGGTCTGTTGCGCTCTCAACTCAAGTCCCAGACGCTTTGAGCCCACAACGACCTTTTCAAGAACACCGGGAAACGCGCGTTCCGAAATGAGGAGAGGAAGGCTCAGTTGTCCTTGGTTGAGCGCTCCGGCCTGCACGGCAAAGAACGTGAGGGGCCGATATTGAACGAAGGCTTCTTTCAGGTCGAGGCCGCTTCGAGGAGCACTATCGCCGAAGCGGGTTTGAGCATACCCCGACTGCATCGTCACGCCGGCGTTTGCTTTAAGGAGAAGCGTGTCGGCCAGACGGTAACGCATTTCTCCGCGAAGTCCGAAGCCGACGATCTGGGCTTGGTCGCGTTCGTTAGCGAAACTGTCGCCGCGGAGGTCCATCTTCCACTGCACATCGGCCTTCCGGCGCGGCGCCTGTGTTTCGATCTTAGTTGCAACGGAACTCGTCGCTTCGGTCGGTGTTTGGGCACGGGCAGAAATTCCCGTGAGCATGATCATCACGCCCGCGAAAACTTTCTTTGCAACGCTCTCGTCAATGAAACCCGGCATGCACGTACTCCCGATCCAACCTTGGCAAGGATTGTTCAAGATCCGGGCCCACGCTTCGTGAAATTCCTACTTACCTTCGATGTTGCGCTCGCACGCGTATGTCCGCGAATCATGCCTAAATAAAAAACTAGACAGCTCCCGCGTGCGCGCAATCCGTCACTCCCACCATGTAACGGTGTCGAGAAAGGTCGTAGGCACGACTGGAAACTTCAACGATTCTGGTTTTGTAGAGCGTGCTCAAGAAAGACTAAAGTTCGAACACCGAACCAACTGAAACTCTCTCCGTCGACGATGGCCGAGGGCCGACGGAGCATCTGGAGCTCATCACGTCTTTTTTGAAATGGATAGGGTTCACTTGAGAAGAGAAGAAGCGTATCCGGCGGAATCTCATCGAGAGTCACCGCCGGATATTTTTCACCGGCGTGCTGCGGTTCCAGCTGATCAAAGCCGAGCTTTGAAAGAACCGATCCGATGAACGTCTCTTTCGTCACCGTCATCCACGGCTTGTTCCAGATAAAATAGGCCACTCTTGGGGGAATCTGACCGGGCCGCTGAATCCAATCGAGGACACCGGGAAGTTCGTCTTGCCTCGAGAGCGGCGGAAGGCTTGAGATTTTCTCCCACCTTTCACTCAGCTCGAGAAGCTTTTGAACCACCGAGTGATCATCGGCGCAGGTGAAGCCACTCGCAATCTTTCGTAACTCCGGCGCCACGTCTTCAATTCGCGTGACGTGCGTCGCGATCGTCTGAGCGGGCGACTCATCCGCCATCGTTTTGGGATTCTCTTCCTGATCCAGGAGAACCAGATCAGCCGAGCGCGCCCGCACTTCCACGATGTTCCATTCTTTTGTTCCTCCGAGAGCCTGAATGGAATTCACCTTGTCACGCGGATGAATGCAGAAGCGTGTGCGACCGACGACCCGCGCGCCGGCTTCGATCAACGTTTCCGTCCACGATGGAACCATCGAGACAATACGCGTGTGGTAAGGACAATTGCGGCAGCCGGAGCCGCAGCAACTCCCGCGTCGCTTGAGATAATCGCGGGTGAAGACGAGAAGCCCGTTCTCTATTGTGTAATCGACATTCTCATTCATTCTTCCTAGATGTTTCTAGGATGAAGTGTTGGCTTGTCAATCGTCCTTGCGCCCCCCGCGCCAGGCTTCTCGTGCACGGCGCAGGCGCCCGCGAAGATCACCTTTTTCTTATCGCCAGCTGCAAACGATACGTTCTTCCAGAAGCATTCGCCTTCATTCCCTTTGAGGTTTGCTGCTTCCATGAAGGACACGGGTTTTTCGGGCGGCTGACATGCGATTTGTGCTGGCAAAGTCACGGATCCTTCTTCCGGATCAGGCTCGATTTTGGGTTCACACGATCCGCGCTGCGAATCTTCCGAAAGACCGAGGTAGTGACCAACCATCACCGCGAGATTCGCGCAGAAGCGGAGGTTCTGGCCGCTGAAGAGCTTCTTCGCCTCGGCCTGGCAGGCGCGAATCTTCGCGGGAATGCCGGTGTTTCTAGCTATGCACTGATCACTCGCCTTTTCACTCTCAAAGAGGTGAAAACCCGCGGCTTCGGGCCAATGTTCCAGATGAAGGGCCTCAAATTTTTGCGGATTGCCGACGAGGGTCAGGTCGTGCACGGAGGCCACGACATCTTCATTCTCGCGATCGCGTCTTGAGTTCGCCGTTTCGCCGAGGAGAAACTGAATTTGAAGGCGAGGTCCCCTCTTGTCCTGACCCCAAAGACCTTCGATCTTTTCGTCACACACTTAGCGGATGTCAAGGAGAGCGGCATCGGCATAGCGCGGAGAGGTTTGCGGCATGGAGAGGCGCAAGCTCACTCGAATGTCCAAGCGTCCACGGTTGTTCTCGAGATTGTAGCCAATTGGCTCATCATAGTAAGCGTAGCCGCGAGTGCCCTCACGGAACCCGCAAACGCTCGCAAAACGTGAGGTCTTGTCGCCGATCACCTGCGACTTTCCAGTTCCGAGTTTCGCGGCACATTCGTGTTGAGCCTTCGCGAGCCGCGGAGTTGGCAGCATCCTGACTTCAGTCCGCGAGGGGCCACATGCACCCACTCCGAGGAGCGTGAACCCGATTGTCATGAAGCCCGCGAGCAGGCCCTGATCCCATTTCATGATGAAAATCCTCCGCCCGGGCGTATTGCAATGACCGTGCAACTCCCTCGCGAGCCGCCTTTGCCATCTCTTCGGGAAAGGGGCTGTCTAAGAACCGATCACCGGGGTGAAGAAATTTTATTTTGCAGACCGTCAAATGCAGGCCATCTCGGCCGCGTGAAATGGACATCGAGGGGTGGAATGTCATAGGCTTTCACCTTCAGAATCAGAAAGGTGGAACGCAAGTGGAACACACGACAGAGACCTATGGAACGACCTCGACTTCTCAGGCGGCGGGCAAGGCGAAGACGCCCTACACTCCCCTCCGGGATGTTCCGCAAACGTCAGGCTTCAAGGCGGGTGACGTTCTCGTCGTGTTCGGTGAACTCTTCACGCGTGGATACGCAAACGGCATCGTCGATGAAGCCGAGCGTACCGGAATGAAGATCATCCGCTCCACGGTTGGACGTCGCGATGCCGAAGGCAAGCTTCGCGCGCTGAATGACGAGGAAGTGGCGGCGCAACCCAAACCCTTTATCAATGTTCCCCTCGAAGCCGGTTTTGACCTTGAGCCCTGCTCGCAAGACGGAACGTCGCCGAGCGATCAAATCAAAAGCGTCAAGATGAGCGAGTGGGAAAACGCGAAGCTCGATTGGGCTAAGGTTGAAGATTCAAGAAAGCGCGCGGTCGAACGCTTCCGTAAAAACGTCGCGACTTACATGAAAGAACTTGAATCGCACATCCCGAAGGGAGCCAATGTTCTCTTCGCACACACGATGGCGGGCGGTGTTCCCCGTGCAAAGATCTTGATGCCGACGATGAACCGCGTTTTCAAAGGCGTGGGCGATCGTCACATGCCCTCCGAACAATTCTGGAAATCTGACTTAGGCCGCCTTTCGGAAATGAACTTCGAAGAGGTAACGGCCAACACATTCCAGCATCTCTTGGATCTCAGTGCTCCGATCCGCGAATCCGTCGAAAAGGCGGGAGGCCAGGTCCGTTACGTCGCCTATGGCTACCACGGAACCGAGGTGATGATTCAAAACACTTAT
Organism: Bdellovibrionales bacterium; assembly: GCA_005792225.1. Lineage (GTDB taxonomy): Bacteria > Bdellovibrionota > Bdellovibrionia > Bdellovibrionales > JAMPXM01 > SXSP01. The sequence continues at coordinate 10,488 of SXSP01000429.1, forward strand.
CAGTGGCAATCTTACGCTCCGTACGTTCAAGGGTGGGCCAAAATTGAGCTCGAGGAAATCGCCAAGCGAGCGTGGAATAAAGGTGTGAAGGCCACCGTCTTCAACTGCCCCGAGATCCTCACGAACTCGAGCTCGATCTTTCAAGGCGTCGAAGTCCCGCTTTACACTTTGGTCGGCGCTCTTCGCAAAGAAGGCGTCAATTCGTCAAAGACTCGCGACATTCTCGAGAGATCCAAGGCCCTCCTGAAGCCTGAGCATAGTTTCGAGGAGATGATGAAAGTCACCGACGAGGTCCTCTCGTCATCGCCGGTTAAAAAACAATCGATCTATGATCAATGGCCCCAGCACAATACGCGGGAGCAAATGGAAAAATTGATCGCAGGCTCGGATCAGTTGATCGAGATGCACAAAGATCAAAAGCAGCTCATGACGTTTGTCTTGAGCGAAGAAATCTTTCGCTCCACTGGATACGTGATGTTCCATGAAAGTTGGCAGCCCCACGGCCCGGTGCTTTGGCTCGGGCACGATGTCCTGGCAAAAGCGCTCGTGAGTGATAAAACGTTGTAATGTCGCTTTCGACCGGCTTCACATGGACACATAAAAATATTCGCCTCGTTGGCTATTCGATGGCGGGCATCTGCACGAGCATCGTCTTTCCCGATGCCGACGTCTGCTTTGACGTCGGCCAGGGTCTCCCGTTTCAAGTTCCGGTTCCTAATATTCTTTTGTCTCACGGGCATATGGATCACGCGTCGGGTCTCCCCTATCTCATCGCGCAAAAGGCGATGATGGGCCAGACTCCGCCGAACGTGTATATGCCGGAAGGTTTGCTTCCGCCGCTAAAGCAGATCATGCGTCTTTGGGAGCAAATCGATAATCACACTTACCAGTATCAGTTTCGTTCCATTAAACCGGGTCAAGAGGCGCCGCTGAAAGCACCTTACTTCTTTAAGCCCTTTGAAACCTTTCACCGCGTCGACTCTCAAGGTTACACGGTGTTCGAAAGAAAGAAGCGCCTGAAACCTGAGTACCGCGATGTGGATCCACGTCAGCTTGGCAATCTACGAAAGCAAGGCGAGCAGCTTGAGGAACACTTCGATGAAGCCGTTTTGTCTTTCACGGGTGACACGCGCATTGAGTTTCTTGACTCGCCCCAGGTTCGGGAGAGTCGCGTCCTCTTGATGGAAGTGACCTACTGGGATGAAAAGAAGTCGGTCGAGAACGCGAGGCTTTGGGGTCACATTCATCTCGACGAACTCATTCCCCGCCTTGAGAGTTTGAAGTGTGAGAAGATCGTCCTCATCCACGCCTCCGCCCGCTACGGCTCGAAATACCTGCACGAAATTCTGGACGCGCGAATTCCCGAACACTTCAAGCATCGGGTCGAGCTCTTTCCCCGACCCATCTGACTTCGGAAATCGCCGAGGCTGTTGCGCCATCTTCGCGCGAATTTGGCTGAAACGCCAAATTGTGCACGTTCAACCCCTGTTATTATCAGTTGTACCAGGATCGAACGGAGTCGTATGCCATGGAAGACATCCGCCGAAACTTAAGCGAGACCAGATCCACTTTTGCCACTGACCACACGGATCTCACTCAATCGACTCCAGTCATTTGGGCGATTGATGCGTTTCCTTCCGATCTCGAAATGCAGTTGAAGACCGCGGCGGCTTTGCAAAGAGTTTTTCCTTCGACACCGATTCATCCGGTATATGTCTTGAGCGAAGATTTCTTCATGGACCGGGGCTACTCGCCTTATTTGAGACCCGCGCTTAAACCGATGGCGTTTAAGGCTGTTTTGCGAATCCTTTCCGAGACAAATCTCGTGCACGTGAAAAAACCCCGCATCTTGATCGAGCCGACATCATCGAAGGCCGCGTGCGCGCGACGCCTCGTCCGCTATGCTCGGAAATTAGGCGCCGTCGGGATCGCCGTCGGCAGCCATGCGAGAAGGGGCCTGAGCCGATTCTTTAACGGGAGCTTCTCAGAGGAAATCATGAACTCAAGCGAGACCCCGCTCCTCATCGCGGGTCCTCACGCGGATGAAAAGGGCGAACGCCGAGACGAGCAAAGCCGATTCCTCGGCGAGGGTCCAAAGACCATCGTTTTTCCGACGGACTTCTCACCCGCGTGCGCGCAGGCCTATGACCAACTGCTCACGATCGCCATGAGAACCGGAGCGGAAATCCATCTTTTTCATAAGCAAACCTACGCGGTTGATCCGTACGTTCAGGGCAGCATGCACATGCTGGGGAGCGGATGGGTCTCGATCGACGCGCTCACGACCGATATTCCCGAAGACAACAGTCGAGAAATCAACGCTTGGACGCAAGCGGCGGCGGATTCCGGTGTCCCAATTCGCCTGGTGAACGAAAATTTTCGTGAACCTACGTCCGAGGCCATTGTAGAGTATGTGAGGTCGTTGAATGACGCTTCAGTGCTCCTGGCCATGGTGTCGCAAACGGGACCGGTCGCATCAGCTTTGCTCGGCAGCATCACGCGCGACGTGATCCGTATGAGCACGTGCCCGATCTACCTTGTTCCCCGAGCTCACTGAGCCAGAGACGTTAACTCAATCGGGGAGGTTTATGGGTCACGGATCGGGCTCAGGTGGTATCGGATTTCGCTTGATGGTTATCATGGTTCTCGTGACCGGCACAACGATGGTCGGTTGCTCGGGTTCGCGGTCGCAGAAGGGCGATGCGAACACGACCTCGGCCGAACCCGCACCGGCGACGTGGCACGAAAAGATGCAGGCCCTTTCGCAGGCGCTCTCGCGGCTTTTGCCGCTCGTGTCCTCTCGCACGAAGTTCAATGATCCTAAAAACCACGCAAACATCGATGAAGACACGCGCCAACTCCGCTCTCTCGCCCATAGCTTAAAAACCGGAGGAAAGCCGAATTCAGATCCCACCATGCAGATGATGAGCCATCTCTTCGGCGAAGATCTCGACCGCGCGAGGGAGGGCCTGCGCGGCGGACATCGCGAATACGCACGCCAGA
>SXSP01000430.1 GCA_005792225.1 Bdellovibrionales bacterium
ACTGTGCTCGGGAACGAAGAAGCTCTTCACTTCAACCGTGATTCCATCCGTCTCTGCGTGCTCTGAAACTTTCGTCATGCGCAATGAGGATTCGCCCCGATCGCGGCGCGAGTCAAGACGAGTTTCCCCGGAAACTTGCCTCATTTCGAGACAACTCACTCACCCTTCAGATCAAATCGGAAGAGTCCGATAAGTCAGATGTGGAAAAGCAACAGGTCGCACTCAAAATAATTCTCGCACTCTTGGCTGTCGTCACGGTTTCTTGCTCGGAAGACAAAGACAAGAAGCCGACCGACGACGACTTCCGAGCCAAGGCCCAAGCCTGTTCAAATGCCGACTTCCGTGCTTGCGCTGATGAGGTTCTCAGCCGAGCGAACTTGAGCGAACCGGAACGCGAAGCCCTCAGTCGTTGCGATGAGCCCGAGGCTCAGCCGTCGAATGACGCCTTCGAAGCCGCGCGCGCGGCTGTTCGCTCCAGCTGTCGTTGATTCGCAAAGAATCTTATTGGCCGCCGGTCGGCATCCTGTACGTAAATCCGATTAAAACTTCGAGAGAACTTCCCGGGCTGTATCTGGCCTTGAAGTCGGCACGCAAGAGAAGTCGTCCGCCGATGACTTGCGAAACTCCTCCGCCGTAATGCCAGCCCAATCCGAAACCAGCGTCGCGGTTGATCGGTTTGTAATAGTCGGCGTGGCCACCGAGGAGGAAGTGCGCCGAAAGAACCTCGTAAAGATCGAGGTCCAGGCGAAAGTCCAAAGCGCCCGAGTTATAACTTTGTCCTCGACCCCGCCCGAAGAAAGAACTCGCCTCGAGGATTCCCATGGATGTTGGGGCGCTCGCACGCATTCCCCAGCCTGGAGTCACCTCGGTCATCCCGCGTATGCCCCGGGTGAGCATCGAGCCCGTATGGACGCCGATGTCGTATGAGTCTCGGCCGCTCGGTCCATCCGCAGATTGAGCCCGCGCCGGGACGGCGGCGCCTAAACAGAACGCGGTGGCAACGAGCGACACTATCGAGAGCTTTCGCGTGATCATCGTGCTCTCAGGTTGAAGAAACCTGGACCGAACGTCAATGGCGGAAGTAGAACGAGAGTCATGAGAATCAATCAAAAACGAAATCCGTGGACGACGCTCAAAACTCGAGAGATTTACAAGAACCCGTGGATTCATGTGAGTGAACGAGACGTCATCAATCCTGCGGGCGGAAAAGGGATCTACGGTATCGTCAGCTTCCAGAATGTCGCCGTCGGCGTGCTTGCGCTCGACGATCACGATCGCATTCTCTTGGTCGGTCAATACCGTTACGCGCTCGGCGCCTATTCCTGGGAGATTCCCGAGGGCGGCTCGCCACTCAGCACAAGCCCACTCGCTTCGGCGAAAAGAGAACTCAAAGAAGAAACCGGCTTCTCGGCGAAGAAGTGGTCAAAACTTCTTTCTCTTCATCTCTCGAATTCCTGCACCGATGAGCGCGCCGAGATTTTTCTTGCGCGTGACCTCAAGCCCGGCGCCGCTGAGCCCGAGGACACGGAGCAACTCGCGGTGAAGTGGATTCCGCTCACCGAAGCGGTTCGCTTGGTTGAGAGCGGAAAGATCACCGACGCGATCTCAGTCGCTGCGATCTTGCAAGGTGACCGATTGATGAACGGGATTCAGAAGTCTACGCGTCGTCTCCCGGCGAAGAAGAAGAGTCGTAACTCCCAACGCTCCAACGGAAACCGCGGCTGAAATCATGAAGTGACTTTGGTATCCGAATCTCTCCGCACTCAATCCACTCAGCGCGGGTGCGAGTTGCTGCGCGAGAACGACGATGCAAGCTTGGAGCGTATAATCCGCCGCCGCCCGTTCCGGTGAGCATGCGTCCATCATCATGGTGAAGAGGGCGACCGTTGCCATTCCACTCGTAAAATGATCGAAGGCGGCACTCATCGCAACCTTATAAGTCGCGTGTTCACCGAGAAGCGGCCAGAGATAGCTCATGACCGAAACGCATTGAAGGCAACCGAGAACAATCAAGAGACGCGCGCGATTCTTCGAAAATTTCGAAGCAAGCGCTCCGCCGGTCATCGCGCCGAAAAACCCAGCGACGAATCCCGCCGTACCCAAGATCCAAGCGATGTCGGTCATCGTATAACCCGAGTCAACGAGCCAAGGCCTCAACATTCCCGTCGCCGCCGAGTGGCCACACTTGTAGAGGAGCAGAACCGCAGCCCACGCCCAAGCTCCGGGCTTAAGTAAAAAGTGAAAAATTTCACTCGCGAGAAAGCGTGAATCGGGGAGCACCGTGTGCTTCGGGTCGCGAAAGGCGAAAACGGGAAGACTACAGGCGAGCGTGATGAGAGCCATGCCGATCATGACGCCGCTCCAATGAACCCAATCATAAATCGCGAGAAGCGCGCCTCCGCCAATCACCATTCCGATACGGTAGCCGGCGACCTGAATTCCATTTGCCCATCCGCGATCTTTCTCCGTGAGGAGATCCACCGCGAGACCATCGGTCGCGATGTCCTGCGCTGCCGCCAAAAGATTCGTAAAGAGAAACGCGATTAAGACGACGCGTAAATCCGCACTCGGATCGAGCAGGGACATTGTTGAAAACAATATCACCGAAATAATTTGCAGCGGGATCAACCAAGAACGGCGCAAACCGAATTTTTCTGAGTGCAAGCGATCCACCGCGGGCGCCCAAAGAAACTTCAAAGCCCACGGAAGAGTGAGCAAACTCGCGAAGCCGATCGCCGGCAAACTCAAGCCAGCCTTGCGAAGCAGGACGGGCAGAGCTTGCGTGAAGAAGCCGTACGGTAAGCCTTGCGAAAGATAAAGCGCCGCGAGAAGTCCAAATTTTTGCAGCCGTCGCAAGCGTCCCCCGAACCCTGGGCCTTCCACCAGCAAAATAAACAATTGGTGTTGGAAGTTACAATTTATCCAGGTAGTATTGATGAATCTCTGAGCCAGAAATACTTAAACTCTCGAACGAACGAAAGCTTGAGCATGACTGATCATAATTCAACAACGCCCTCTCCCGAAAACGCATCTACTGACGCGCTCTCCCAGAGCGCGTTGCGTGCACTCGGGATCGAGACCCATCTTTTTTGCCAAGGTTTCCGACTCACGCCTCGCGAGAGCGAAATTGTCAGCGTTCTCGCCGAGGGCGTTACGCGTATCAAAGATATCGCCGATCGCCTCCGCTTGAGTCCGAATACCGTGAACAATCACGTCAATAGCATCTTCATGAAGACGAAGGCACGCTCGAAGTCGCAGCTGCTTGCCATGCTTCTCTCGCGCATTGCTGAAGAGCTCCAGAGTGCGCGTCTTTTAAAACGCGCACCACGGCTCATTTTGGTGGCGAGAAATGCGGACATCGTAGCTGCGGTTATGCCCGAGCTGAAGCGTAACGGCTTCAACGTTCGTTTAGCCGACACGGAGGAGCGCCTGACGTCGCAGATCTCGCAATTTCATCCTGACTTCATCCTCGCGGATGCGTCGATCGAAAATTTCGACTGCAGGAACTTTGTAAGTCGCATCTGCGCGCTTGCACCGCAGGCTCGCTTGGCACTCATCGGAGGCTCCAGCGCGGCATTGACCCGCTGTGACGCCATGGAAGCGGGAGCGATCGAAATCTTCGAGCGCGGCACCTCAACCGCACGTCTCGCTACGATTCTCCTCAGTCACTACATCGAAAACGATAGCGATCGCGCGCGGTTTCTCAGCGTGAATCAAACGTCGAAGACCGCCAGCCAAACTCTCGAAATCCAACGTGCGGCTCTCGGTCGCGGCGGCATCTTTATCCCGAGCGCGGAATGTCGACGACTCTTCGGAGCAGACCTCGCCATCGGCGATCGCCTCGATCTTCGTTTGAAGGTTGAAAACAGGACGCTCGTCGCCGAAGGCGAAGTGGTGTGGACACGTGATGATTCCGCACGCACTCCGGGTGCGGGCGTGCGACTCCTGCACTTTGACGGATCTACCGACGAAGATCGCGAGACCTGGCGCTCGTTCGTGTTCCAGAATTCGGGCTTAAGCTTTATTCCTACGGGAGAGTCGACGGTCGCTTGACGAGATTCATCGCCATCCGCGAGTCGTTTGTAAAAATCAAATCGACTCCGCGGGCGATCTCGCGGTTCATCACTGACGGGGACGCGATGAATCCCGTGCCGACGTGCTGACCGGCATCGAGGTGACGTCTGACTTGCCGCTCGGTGACGAGTGCGTAGTGACCGGTGAGTCCACCCATCTTTTCTCTGATTGCAATCTGGCTTAATTCCTCGCCGTTGAATTCCGCGACCGGGAGCAGTGCCGCGCGCTCAGCAAAGTCACATCGAAGCAGAAGTTCCGCATCGAGGCTCATCAAGTGATAGTCTTGAACCGATCTGAGCGGTGAGAGTACGTCGCCAAGAATTTTTAAGCGCTCGTTCGTCCAAGCTCCCTGGCTCTTCTTGAGTTCGATCATAAAATGAGTTTTACCCCGGTACCTCTCGACGACCTCTTTGAGAGACGGGATCTTCGCGAACTTTACGCGGAGCAATTCGAACGCATTCTCTTCAAGGATGTGTGGATCGTTAAACGTGCGCACACAGTCCTTATCGTGATGCACGACCGGAACATCGTCTCTCGTCCACCGAATATCAAATTCGATCGCCCACGCCCCAATTTCGATGGCCGAATCAAAAGCCTCAACGGTGTTTTCGAGAACATTCGGGCCATGCGCCCCGCGATGGGCGATAATGCGACACCGATCGAAGAGATCTTGTGCAGGACGCACGCGGGGGATGAGCGCCATGACGCCATCCATGAGATCCATCACCGCCTCTTTAGCGCGGTCCTGAACACGGGGAGGAAGCAACGGGGTGCCTGTCATAGGTC
>SXSP01000431.1 GCA_005792225.1 Bdellovibrionales bacterium
CGCCTTCGGCGGTGGCGCCGGCGAAGCTTGCGGAAATTGCCGGTAAGGTGGGCACCGAAGTCGTTAATAACGGGCAGATTTTGACTTCGCTCGTGAGCGCGACGGCGTTTGCAACTGTTTCTCAGAAGCCGGCCGAGGTTCTCACGAAACTTTTGGCGGATCCGGTCGCACGCAAGCGGCTGAGTCAGGTCATCTCGAGCAGCATCGTTTCTTCGATTGCGTTTTTGGGTTGGGAACTCGGAGCGCAGTTATGGACGGAGGCGAGCCTCCTCATCGAAGATCAGGCGGATTATCAGAGACTTCAGTCCGCGTTCGGCATGGGAAAGGGAGCGTTTCGCGCCCTCCTTACGACTCAGCCATCGGAAAGCGATGCCAACGATCTACGAATTGCGCGGATGATGGTCTCGAACGTCATGACGATTCTCTTTTATGATCGCAATCTGCTCGGTCAATGGTTCAACAACACTTGGCGCTTAAAAGTCATGACGGGCGAGTTTACGACGTTCTTGGGATTGACACTCGCGGGTTCCGCGATCGGTTCGACGATTCTCCCGATCGGCGGCACGTTTGTTGGATTTATGTTTGGCTTCACGGCGGCGCTCGCGGTTCCGCACTCGGTGAATGACTCAATTTCGTTTGGCTATAAGCGTGTACGTGCCGCTCACGCGAAAACGCGGCTGAACTCGGCCGACTATTACCTCGGTCAGGCCCTCTCGGCCGAAGTGCCCGATCAAGCAAAACAGAAGCAGGTGAATGACGTTCTCGTCTCTCGAGGACAGACCCGCGAGGCCGCCATCACCGCGTCGATTGAACAGGTTCATCTCGCCTTCAAGATCCTTCAATCGGATAAATATGGTCGAAGCGCTCGTCGAGATGCTCGCGCGAAATTCCACGATGCCGTCTCCCAAATTGATTCGCTCTACACGAGCGAGGCGACGACGATCGAATCATTTATTGCGAGATTGGGAGCCCAGCCGAGGGGCGTGAGTGAGTTGCTGGAAGCACAGCTGTCACGTGTTCGCGGGGTGGGACAGTTCTGGCGCGAATCGCTTCAAGAAATGAAGTCGCGCATCGGAACAGATGATGAACCTCTCACGGCCGAGCAGGTTGAAGACGCGACGCTGACATCCCTCTTAAAATTTGTCGAGAATCTTCACCTTCGTGGATTCACGGAGCAATCCGTGCTTTAGTGGCGCCATGTACGCGCTCGTTCTCCTCATTACATCTGTCTCGGCGGGGTTTCTCGGTTCTATCCTCGGGCTCGGTGGCGGAATTATTCTTGTTCCCGTGCTCACCCTGTTCTTTGGGGTGAACATTCGCTACGCGGTTGCCGCAAGTCTCATCTCGATCATCGCGACATCATCAGGCGCGGCGGCGGGCTTTCTCAAGGATCGATTAACGAATCTCAGGCTTGCGGTTCTTCTCGAGGTGGGTACGGTGCTCGGCGCGATCGTGGGGTTTTTGATTTCGCGGTACGTGACGGCTTCGGTTCTCTACCTCATTTTCGGATTTTTTCTTCTCTTCTCCGCCGTGACGATGCTGAGACGTCGGGAGGACTCTCGCGCCTCCATCAATCATCCTTGGGCGGAGAAGCTCAAGCTCGCCGGTCGTTATCCCGGAGCAAAGGGCGAATGGATTCACTACCAGGTCGAGCGTGTGCCATTTGGTTTATTGGCGATGTTCGGGGCCGGCATTCTCTCGGCCCTTCTTGGAATCGGAAGCGGCATCTTTAAGGTTCTTGCGATGGACAACGCGATGAGGCTTCCCATGAAAGTTTCTTCGGCGACCTCGAACTTCATGATCGGAGTCACGGCGAGCGCGAGCGCGGGAGCTTACTTGCTCCAAGGTGACATCAAGCCAGAGATCGCGGGTCCCGTGGCCTTCGGAATCATCGTGGGATCTTATTTCGGAGCTAAAGCGATGGTGAAGATGCCGGCCGTCCTCATCCGCAGAATCTTCGTGGTCGTCTTGGTTGTCGTTTCCGCGCAGATGATCTGGAAAGGGCTCCACGCATGAACGAAGCCGAAACGCTCGAGTTGAAAATCGCAAAGGTCTTGCGCTATGGGGTCGTCTTCTCGGGTACATTGATGTTCATTGGCTGGATGATGCAGATTCAGTTCGACTCGAATCCTTTTGAGGGATTCCACGACTATCATGACTTCCCGCTCTTTCATGCTCTCTACTTCGCTTGGCTCGCGAAAGATTGGGCGCTTTTGATTTCCTACGCGGGCCTCTTTGTTCTCATTGGTCTTCCGATCGCCCGAGTGCTGATGACTGGGATACTTTTTCTCAAGGAGGGCGATCGCCTGCTTGCGTCGATTGCCTTCTTCGTTTTCGTTGCGATCTGCACGAGCTGCTATCTTGGATTTGAGCTTTAATTGTTTAGCGCCCTCGACAAGCTTGCGCTCATCCTTGCGCATTTGAGCTTTGCCGTGGAACTCGCCTCCTCGACGTGAGACGACTTTGAGTGCGTTCAACGAACGCATGAATGAACGTTTGGAGGTTCCATGAAACGTCTTGCTCTCACGACCCTCGCCGCGATGATGGTTGGTTCAATCGCAATCGCCGCAGAAAATGAAGCTAGCGAAAAGGCAACGGTCGACAAGTCGAAGAACCCGATCACGGGCACGGAGACGACGACGAGAAAATACAACCGTAAGATGAAAGACGCCGCCGGTAACGACGCCACTCTCGAGGTCACTGAAAAGACCAAGGTGAAACGCGACGGAACCGTGAAGCAGACGGTTGAAGCCGAAGGCGAAACGACGTCGAAGCCTTAATTCAGCGCCGGGAGTTCAATGAGGCGGCGACTGCCGCCGCCTCATTGATCACCCGTTGGCTGATCGACGGCTCTTCTTGGAAGTAGCTAAATGCGTGCAAGTTGGTCGTAAACCATGCGGACGGACTCACGTTCGTGAGGTCGAAATTCGACTTGTAGGCGAGCGCGTGCACGCTCTCCGGAAATGCGAGCTGCCCAAACCGATTGAGGGCAAAGCCGCGCGCCGCTTGCGCCACGTGGCAACTCACGCAATCCATCGTCTCGGGTGAGTGGAAATCAGGATTTTCGATCCGGTAAATAGCGGCGAGACTTTCGATGATTTCCGCTTGATCCTCTTTGGGACGAATGCGGGCTGAATCCCGCATCAACAAATTGTATGTATCAGCACCGAGGGGCGCCGGGCTCAAACCGCTTCTCTGAAAATCATCCGAGCTGAAGCTCGAATTAAAAAACGACTGCTGCGTCGAGAACACCGGAAGCTCCAAGCGAGGAATCGCGATCGGAGAAACCGAATCTTGCGCGAAATCGAATCCACCAAAGCTCCAGAGAATACTTGCCCCACGAACGAGCATGAAGGTCAGCCGAGACATGCGGGCTTCGCCGACGTAATTCAAAATGATTTGATGAAGCGAACGCAAGAACGGTCCTTGAAGTCCCTGCTTCACGAGTGCGGGATGAATCCAGAGCGGACCTTCGGTCGCGATGCCAGTCTCTTTTTTTAGTTTAGAGAGATCCTTCAAAAGTCGGTCGAACTCAAGCTCCGTGAGTTCGTAGAACGTGTGAACACCCGCATCGATTGTGATAACGGGCTTCTCGGCTCGGCCCGAAACGAGGGGTTGCCAAACGAGACGAATTTGCCGACGGCAGCCGCCGTGTTGAGCGGGAAAGCAGGGATCGATACGGATCGCAACGACGCGAAGGCTCGCGTATTCGTCTTCTTTCTTACGGAAGACCATATCGAGAGTCGGCACCGATTGGTAAGCCGCCCAGGGTACGAGGACTCCATGCACGCCTTGAGTCCCCGCGCGGAGCATCGGGTCTGGACCGACGTCCTGAGGCAACGGAAGAAGAATTGAGAGATCGTTGGGAGTCCAAGTGTCCGCGGAACGCGCGACCGAGAACGAAGCGAAAACGATGAGGCCGAGACCCGCGGCGAGAAGGCGAAGCATGATCATCCTTTGAATTTTGATAGACCTTGGACCGTAACGGAGGCGAGTCGAAAACGGAACTGATTTACGCGTTTTCAGGCGATCTAACCCGTTGCTTTTCAACTCCTTTTCAATTGAGAGTTGGACTTTAGGCCGATCGATTCCCACGCCTCCCAGACCGATAAAAGAGAGTGGATCGCTTTCTCATTTCAGGAGCCATTCTCCTGCTCATTCTCGAAGTCAGCGTTTTGCTGATGGGCTTGGACGATGCTCCAAGTTGGATGGCGACCCGTCAGCAAGGTTCCACGAAGGTCATCGGCCAATTGAGCCGAACGGAAAATCAAGTGCGCCGCCGTCCCCGGAACAGCCTCGTCTGGAACGAATCGCATTTGCGCGAAACCGTCTTCGAATACGACTCGGTCCTGACACTCGCGGGAAGCTCGGCGCAAATCCAACTCCAGGGTGATACGAAGCTGAACCTCGATGAAAACACGCTCGTTGTGCTCGAGCCGGCGGTTCAGCAGGATAACGCGAGTATTCGCATCCGCTTTTCTCGCGGAAGCGTTCGCTCGCGCAATCCCGATCAGTCGCTGTCGATCGAAACCGAGAACTTCACTCTCTCCGCCGCCAAGGGTGCGGAGCTCTCACTCGTCAGCCTCGAGGATGGTCGCGTGAGCGTGGAACTTCAAGGCGGGACGGCAACTCTCAACGGAGCCTCGGGCCCTCAATCGATCCTTCGCGGCGAAAAACTGATCCTCCACGAAGACAAAATCGAGGAGAAGAAGTCTGTTTCGGAACAGATCACCTGGGACGACTCGATGCCCGCTCGTGTTTATTCGCACACGTTCCCCGTCGAGTTCGCGCTCAAGTGGCGGGGTCAGGCGACTTCGATTCGAGTGATCAATCCGGCAAAAAAACTCAACCGACTTCCTCTTGAGAGTGAGCAAAGCAAGTACGTGAATCTCGAAGAGGGGCTCAGTCTTTTCTCGCTCCAAGACGCGCGCGGCGAATCTCCCTCGTTCCCCGTTCAGGTTCGACGGGCGCCGATCACTCGCTATCTCTCCCCTCTTCCCCGAGACCGCGCGCGATTGGGAACCGAGATCACATTCAGCTGGGAAGCTCTGCACACCGCCGAAAGCTATCGCCTCGAAATTTCAAGAAACGAGAGCTTCTGGGGAGATGTTCAGAGGATCGAAACAACCGAAACCCAACAGAAGCTGAAGCTCAAAGACGAGGGAGCCTACTACTGGCGCGTGATCGGTTTTGACGCCGAGAAGTTTCAGATCCCGGCCTCGCAAGTTTATCCGTTGTACTTGGCGCCCGACCCACTCGCCTCCCCACAACTTCTGACTCCCGAAATCAAAGCGCCGGAGATTCGACAACCCGCAAGCCGCGAAGGCGCCTCGATCTTCTGGAAACTCCTCGTTCCTCGCGCCGAAGCGCGCGAGCAGCTCGATGCTCACTTCTCGTGGACCGCGATCCCCGGCGCGGATCACTACGTCATCGAAATCTCCCGCACGCCGGGGTTTGAAGAGCCCGTCGTCAACCAACGGGTGACCTCGGCTCACTTTACGTGGAGAGCCTTCGCGCGCGGAGTTTACTTTTGGCGTGTCGCCGCGGGTGCCGACGGTCGACTTGGATTGTTTAGTCCTCTGGCTGTCGCGAAACTTGAAAATCCCGGAACGTTCGCCGGAGCCGGAGTGACGGTGAAGCCGGTCACACCTTCGCCCACACCCGTGGCGAGCCCCACCCCGACGCCGCCCGTCGAATACAAAGCGCATCCCGACCCGATGACCGAGCCTCCAGTTGAACTCGGTGTCGACACCTCGGGTCCCGTTCCACAGTCCACGCCGATTGCGACAACCCCGACGCCTCCACCGACTCCGACGCCCGAGCCCGAGGTCGTTCTCTCCCGAGACAACGGAGTTTCGGGGCGTGCGATTTGGCATCCGCAGTACCGAAGCAATTCGAGTCGTTCTGAAGAAGACATCGAAGGCAACTTCGGAGGCTGGGTTCCCCTCGCATTCGAACTTGAACTCAATTTTCTGAGCTCGGCCAATAATCTCTGGGAATGGCGCCTGGCATACGATCAAACGACTTGGTCACCGAAGGAATCGCCTCGTCAAAAGAGCTTGAGCGACTCGCGCATTCAGACCGACGTTTATTATCGACCCCATATCGGACGATGGGGCTACGGTCTCGGCGCCGAGTCCATTTCCTTCTTCGAACGTCGGGCCGCCGAGCTTGGCGAGTTGAAGAACTATTACATTTACGGACCCTCGCTTCGCTATTCGCAAACGGTGCAAGGGACACGCGAACTCGACTTCCAGTTGCGCGTGCGATTTGGCAACGGAATCATCGGTGGCCGCGCGCAAGGGGCTCTCAAGTTTTTCGTTTACGATGGAAAAAGCGTGATGATCTTCATCGGTCCATGGGGTTCATTCGGAACCTTCAAAGGCCCCTCCGGCCGGAGCTTGCGAGATCTTCAAATCGGCGGCGAACTCGGGATCGGCTGGTAATCCGCACGTCGTTCGCGCCTCAACCTCCAAGCGAGAAGTATGGGAAAGAGAAGCGCGATCCACAAGATCCCGCTCCCCGCCGTCCCCCCACCCGTCACGAGAGCGCA
>SXSP01000432.1 GCA_005792225.1 Bdellovibrionales bacterium
CGATGAAGCGGATCCCCACGACTTGCTGGGGACCGCGGACGATCGTATCCATCATGCCGCTCGTCATCTGTTGCCACACCACCGTGACTTCGACTCTATTGGTCTTTCCGGGCTCGGAGATCGAAGGATAATGAACTTGAAATCGGTCGTTCCTCTTTAGAGGCGTTTTCGCCTGGACCCAAATTCGCGCCCCCATTTGCGCGAAGTCCAGAAATTTAGCCTGCAGCTTGAGTCCGTGCTTCGGGTCGACGAGTTCGGCTTGGCCGTCACGGTTTACTCGTGGGTGAAGTCGCAGGGGATGACTGTCGCCGCGATTGAGTTGTTCGATAATCCCGGCAAGATCATCGATTTCACTCGCCTCGTGAATGAGCTTCGTGCCCGGCATCGACCGAACTTGAAAACGCGCGCCGGGGTCGATCTCGCGGGCGATCAGAACCACGCCAGCGTGCGAAAATGCGGACCGCGCCCGCACGAGCATCGGAATATTGGCTGGCTTGAACGACGAAATACGGAGCAGCAAGACGTCAAAGGGCAAGTGACTTAATCCATCCCTCACTTCATCAAGCGAATGGTATTCGCGCAGCTGAAACCTAGCCGGAGAGCGAAGGCGACTGCGCACGGCTTCAAGCTCTGGCATGTCCTGCGCGACCAGTGCGACTTTAACCAACGATGGCCTCCGAAGAAGGGCGGGTTGCTCCCGAGAGCTCATCCCTTCAAGCTTCGTGCACACCGGGCTAAAATCTGTTCGGGTCAACTCGCGCGCGCCTCAGACACTGTTTGTCGACTCGAGACAGGTGACTAGACGTTGGACAGTCCGCAGCTCTCAGCTTCCCCACTATCGTTTACTTGGTGTGAGCGCCAAAACTTTGTTGAGGTCTTCTTCGGTGTGGCGCGAAGCTTTTGACCTCATGATTTTGAGGGCGGCGTCGCGGCCGCGAATCTTGTAGGCGGCTTCGGCGCACCGAGGATCGTTTTCGAGAATGCCCCTCCAGACGGCCTTCGCGCGTCGAGATTGACCGGTGCGCTCAAAGACGTCGGCGAGAGTTTTGCGAATCACCAAACATTTCTGGCGGCCGACTTCACGCTCTTCACCGAGTTTGATGCAGTGTTTGAGGAGCGCGATCCCCTTTTCGATTTTGATTCGATCCGGTTTGATTCCACCGAGGAGCGTTCGCCGGGGTTTCGAGAATCCTTCAAGGATCAAGCAGAGACCGAGGCGGTACATGAAGATGATATTATTCGGTATGCGCTCCACCAGTTCTTGATAGCATTTGCGCGAGCCCTTGAGATCGCCTTCGAGATACCGAATGATGCCTTGATTATTCAGTACGACCCACGGCATTTGCGCGAGCTTGCGGCCTTCGACTTCGCCCTTGATGCGTTGTTCGTCTTCGATCGAAAATTTTCCGGCATAAACGACTTCGAGACTATCATACGCGGCGTGATCGAGAATTGAATGACTCTCTTCGGTCGAGCTCCACTTTTCGTTGTCGAATTTCCGTTGGCCTTCGGGATGATCCGTTTGACCTTTCAAGAGAAGTTGTTCTTCGATTCTAAGACCGCCCGGAAGATCGAAGAGGCGGAAGCCGAAGAACGAGCCGAAGGTGATCTCGATTCCGTCGATGATCTGGCGATGCAGTCGCTCCTTCAGATGGCGACGGTTGAGTTCGTTTACGCGTGGAATATCGGTGAGGAGCTCGAAAGCTTCGGTCACCTTTTGAAATTCTTTGGCGGAGCCGGGATCAGGATTTCGATCCGGATGATAAAGGAGCGCCATGCGGTGATAGGCCTTTTTCAAATCCGATCCGCTCGTGCCGAGATCGACACCGAGGAGCTCGAGACTCGCTTTGACCGTGGGGCTCAGCTTGGAATCCGCCATCGGACTATTTTCGTACTTTGTCGCGATCGTGTCCAACGGTAAGCGGCCCCGAAGGGAAATCGTTCGACGAAACCGTTTCATTTCACTATTCTCTTGAGCCATGGGATCTCGACTTGAGCCGCTACCTCTCGATCTGGCCTGGCCTGAGCTGAAAGCCTCGCTAGAAGATCACCTGAATCTCGTTCTCGTTGCCGAGCCCGGCGCGGGAAAGACCACGCGCTTCCCCCCGCTGCTCCTGGGGTCAGGGTTTATCGGCGCGACAAAAAAGATTTTGGTATTGGAACCTCGACGGCTGGCGGCGCGAGCCTCCGCTCACCGGATCGCGATCGAGCAAGGCTGGCGATTGGGTGGGGAGGTCGGATACCAAGTTCGCTTCGAAAACAAAACAACGGATCAAACGCGGCTACAGTTTCTGACCGAAGGCCTTCTCGCTCGACGGTTGCAATCGGATCCCGAGCTGAGCGACGTGGGCGCGGTCATTCTCGATGAATTTCATGAGCGAAGCGAACACACCGACTTGGCTCTGGGTCTTTTGTTCGAACTCCAACAACTCTCGAGACCCGATCTACGAATCATCGTGATGTCGGCGACACTCGACGCCGAACGCGTCTCTCGATATTTGAACGACGCCCCAACGGTGAATGTTCCGGGTCGAACTTATCCGGTTGAAGTTCATCACTCCTCGAAACCTCTCGCGCTTGAAACGGGCCACGCGTTTTCGGATCGAATCGCGGCGACGGCTCTCGAGGTCCTCGAAGGTGTCAGGCGCCGCGAGGGAGACGTGTTGGTTTTTCTTCCGGGCGCGCGCGAGATTCGCGGCGTTCGAGAGCGCGTGCAATCAAGAGCCGAACGGGCGGGCTTTGATTGCTTTGAACTTCACGGAAGTCTTCCGCTAGAGGAACAAGATCGCGCCATCAAACGAAGCCAATTTGGACGCGGGAAAATCGTCCTCGCAACGAATATCGCGGAAACCAGTTTGACCATCGACGGGGTCGGGACGGTGATCGATTCGGGGCTCGCGCGCGTCGCGCGGACGGATTCTTTAGGATTCACACGACTGCAACTTTCACGCATCAGTCTCGCCTCGGCGACCCAGCGCGCGGGCCGCGCCGGTCGCCAAGGACCGGGACACTGTTATCGCCTCTGGAGTAAGCTTGACGAGGGTTCGATGCAGGCGTTCGAGGTTCCCGAAATCATGCGCACGGACCTCACCCAACCCTTGATGGCTCTTCTCTCTCAAGGTGTCACCGATGCTCTCGGGTTTTCATGGTTTGAAAAGCCGCAGGCGAGCGCCATCTCGTTTGAGCAGAAGACTCTCGACGACC
>SXSP01000433.1 GCA_005792225.1 Bdellovibrionales bacterium
GGCGCGGGCAAGCACGGGATCTTGCACCGGCGTCGGCGCGGGTGCTGCGGCCATCGCGGGTTGAGGAGCGTTAATTTGTGCCGACACATTCGCGGCTTGGGCCATGACCTGCTGAACGGGTGCGAAGATTTGCGGAATGATCGACGTCAACTGCTCGACCGGAGGAAAGAGTGAGTTTCGATTGTTCTCATGATCCGCTTCTTCGCAAGCTTTGCGGAACTCCTCGCCGAGCTTTTGCATCGGACCCATTTCGACTTTGGGAGCTTCGAACGCGGTCGAGAGATCGCGCGTGACCGTCTCGCGCGCAAGCTGCATGTCGAGGTTGTGCATCTCGGATTGAAGACGACTCAAATTCTCGACCAAGCGTTGGCGCTCGGCGAGCTCGATCTCCGTGCGCATGCGGGCCCCGTCGTCTTGCGCTTGAGATTCCGTCGGAGAATTTTGGGCCACGAAAGTCGCGTGACCGAGGGCGAACGGCTCGGGCCCAGCCATCGGGGTGGGCGCGAGCGTCTGCTGACCACGCGCCCATTCGGGGAGCTGGTCTTCATTGAACATGAGTTGGTCGCGGTTCACCTTGGCGATGAATTCGATCTCCCCTTTCGGAAGATCGATCTCTTTTGCGATCTCGTCGGCGGATTTTCCCTGGTGGGCTAAGCGCGCGGCTTGCACGTACTTCAAGGTGTTTTGACGTTCGATGATTTCCTGGTGCGGAATTTTATCTTGGAAGATCTTGGCGACTTCGAGGCTTCGATCCATCGAAACGCGGATTTCGTGGACGTGTTGCTCGGCGATCTGCACCTTCGCCTGAACTTCACGACATTTTTGTTCGAGGATGGCCGAGAGCTGATTCGCCTGAGTTTCCGTTCGGTCGGAGAGATCTTCGAGAACCGCGATCTTACTTTGCAGGAGCTGAAGACCGCGGCTCAAGCGGGGGTCATCCTTCGGAGCGCGGTTCATGCGCATGATGATGACGAAAAAACCGAGGGCCGCGAAGATGTCGAATACGACCTGTATGAGTGTCCAAGTGCTCAAGGCTAGCCCTCCTGGCTGTACGTACTTTCATCGTACCGACGGAGGGCGTAATGCGCTATTGGGCGGAAGTCTGGAGGTGACGCCGAAGCCTCACTTGAGTGAGTAGAAGAAATTCTTCATGCGATCGACGGCTTCTTTCCCCTTCTCCTTCTCGAGCGCGTAGCTGATGCGGAGGTAACCATCGATCCCGAACTCAAGTCCAGGTACGATCGCGACCATTTGGTCCTCGAGGAGAGCCGCCGAAAGATCCGCGGACGTCTCGAGTTTTTTGCCCTTGAAGCTGCGGCCGAGGTACGACTTGACGTTGATCCAGAGATAGAACGCACCTTCGGGCAAGGCCACGCGAACGCCTTCGATCTTCTCGAGTTCGGCGACGAGGAAGTCGCGACGCTCGCGAAGTTTTTCGACCGTCGCAGCGACGTGCTTATCGGAGTTCTTCACGGCTTCGACCGCCGCGTACTGCGAAACTGCCGTCGCGCAGCTCACGCTCTGCGACTGGTAGCTCGACATGGCGCTGATGATGTTCTTCGCGCCGAGCGCCCAACCGATGCGCCAGCCGGTCATCGCGTAAGATTTGGAAGCTCCGTTTAAGATGACCACGCGATCGCGAAGATCGGGCGCGACGTTCAGGAGGTGCGGCGCCACCTTTTCTTCGAACGACAGGCGGTTGTAAATGTCGTCACTGATGACCGCGAGCTTCGGATAGTCGCGAAGGACCGTCGCGAGCGCTTTGAGCTCTTCACGAGAGTAAACTTTTCCTGTTGGGTTTGACGGAGAGTTCAGGAGAAGAACTTTGGTCTTGGGCGTGATCGCCTTACGAAGCAGTTCGGGAGTGAGCTTGAAGTCGACATCCTCGTCGCAAACCACGATCTTCGGCGTGCCCTCGGCGAGTTCAACCATCGTCGTGTAGCTCGCCCAGAACGGAGCGACCAAGATCACTTCGTCGCCGGGATCGACGAGCGCTTGGAGAGCCGCGAACAAAACGAACTTTGCACCCGCGCTCACAGTCACTTGAGTCGCGTCGTATTCGATGCCGAGATCTTCGGTCACCTGTTGCGCGATCGCCTTACGCAGATCGGGAATTCCGTTTGCGGGCGTGTACTTCGTCATGCCGACACGGATCGCGCCGATCGCGACTTCTTTGATGTTCTCGTACGTATCCCAGTCGGGTTCGCCGATCGAGAGGGAGATGACATTGTGACCGGCGGCCTTCATTTCGGCCGCTTTCGCCGCGAGCATCAAGATGGGCGAAGGTTTCAAAACCTGAGCGCGCTTAGCGAGAGTGATGGGCGAAGAATTCGTGTTTGAGCTCATTTTTTTCTCCTGCGGGTTTTGCTCGGCTCGTTGACGACGACGGTCGTTTTCTTAATGGCTTGAACCTTGGCTTTCAGCGCCCTCTCGACACCTTTCGAGACCAGGCCCTTGACCGAGCCGCCGTGCATGGCGACTTCCTTTACGGTGCTGCTCGCAATGTAATAGAACTCCGGCGCCGCGAATACGATCATCGTTTCGATTTCGGGATTGAGCTTCTTGTTCATGTTCGCCATGACGAGCTCGTACTCGAAATCGGTGACGGCGCGAAGCCCCCGGATGATGACTTTCGCTCCCGCCTTGCGGGCGTAATCGACCGTGAGACCATCGTGGATCGCGACGGACACACCGGGGACGCCAGCCAGGGCTTCTTCCGCGAGCTGTTTGCGCTCTTCGGCGGTAAAGAGGTACTTCTTTGCCGAATGATGAGCGATGAGAAGCCTCACCTGCCCCAAGATAGGCTGGATCCGTTTAATAATGTCGATGTGACCTAACGTGATCGGGTCAAAACTGCCGGGGTAAATTGTGAGCGCCATGAATGAGTCATTAACACGCCCGGCCCACGGATGGCAGGATTTCATTTTAAGCGCGTTGCAGAATCAAGAGTAAATCTGGCTAGAGTTGAGGCTTCAATCAGGCTTTGCGCCAGAAGGTGACGCGCTTATCACCGTAATCTCGCTCATCCGTGCGTTCAAGCCCCTCATAGTGATCAAGAACGGTCTCGTGGGAAGAGGACTCGATCACGATCATCGTCTCCTCCCCGACTGCCTCGGATTTCGACAGGGCTTCCAGAACGCTATTGGAAAGCTTTTCGGTGAAAGGCGGGTCCGCGATGACGAGATCGTAGGGAGCGCCCGTGTAGCGGCTTAAGTATTTGAGGACATCCTCGTTGTGGATTGTGACGTCCCCTTTGATATCGAGGAGTTCCAAGTTCTCGCGGATGATGACGATCGATTTTCGGCTGAGCTCGACCGCGTCTACCTTCGCCGCGCCCCGGGAGATCGATTCGCACGCGAGATTGCCCGTTCCCGAAAACAGGTCGAGAACACGTGCGCCCTCGACATACCCTTGGAGCTTGTTGAAGATGCTCTCCTTGATGCGATCGGTGGTGGGGCGGATATGATCGGCCTTGAAGCTGACCAGGCGGCGACCCCGGAATTTTCCCGCGATAATTCTCATGCTTGCTTGATCGCTTTCAGGAATTGATGGATGGCGGCGCGACCGACTTCATTCAACGGATGAAAGTGCACTTCGATCAACTGAACGACCGTCGGCGAGGTCGCGGTCTGCGCGGGAGTCGCTGTCGCTGATGCGGCCGGTGCCGCGTGCGCGCCGCCTCCCCACTGATTGTAAAGCTTGATCATGACACCCGGTTGGTTGACGCCGATGTGGAGCACGGGAAGTTCGAACGAGAC
>SXSP01000434.1 GCA_005792225.1 Bdellovibrionales bacterium
CGAGAACATCTTGAGAACGCGTCAGTTCGAGGCCGAGCGCGCAAAGAAGTGGGAACTGAATTTGATGATTGGTGAGATGGTTGACTCGAACGTACTTCTCACTTCGACTTCGGCCCTCGATACCGGCCAGGCTTCGGAACTCTTGGGATATCGGACCCTCTTGATGGGATCGCTTCGGTATCGTCCCGTTTATGACGAGGTGAATGAGTTCGCGGTTCAGGCGAACGTTCTGCATATGTACACGCTGGATAAAACGTTTAAGCGTGATCAGCAGCTCACGAATGCGGACCCGACGATTTTAAGTATCGCGGCTCCCTGGAGTTTGAAGAGCACGGCGTTTGGTTATGGGTATAAGCTCGATCTGTCGCCGGGATACGAGACGATCGTGATGAGTGTCGAGGACAATGAATCAAAGCCGATCATTTCATCGATGATCATGAACGTGAACAATCTCGTCGTGATGAACCCGAATTGGTTTGCGACCTGGAACGTGGAATCGCGCCGGGACTTTTCGCATTTGAATGCGGCAACGGGTGATAACGATTCGAATGCCTTTAAGGTCAAACTCGTGAACATGAACACGTTCATCGTGAACGAGGCCAAAAACAAGTTTGTGACGGCCGAGGTCGGTTACACGATGAACCAAGCGCTCGGCAAAGAGGCGACTTACAATCGCGTCGACCTGAGTGGCGGGTACTTACAACCGTTTAAATGGGATACGGTTGCTAACATGAAGTTGGATTACTTTTACCTCAACTACCCGACTCACTCATCCAGCCGCGCCGATCACAACGTGACGGCGACCTTGGGTGCGACGAAGCAGATCAGCGAGAAACTCAACGCGGGTGTTTCGGGATCGTACTCGCTGAACACGTCGAACGTTGATACGAGCAGCTACAAGAAATGGACGATGCTCTTCACCCTCGGTATGACGACGGGTCTTTGAATTAATGGCGGAGATATTCCGCCATGACCGTGCGGATGCGGCCGCGGACACGGCTCCACTCGGCATCCACGAGCCTCAAACTTTCATGATCGGCAATCGGCGCGCGGAGGAGGAGATGTTCTTCCTCTTCAACGGGAAGAACTCCTTGGTTCGCGAGGAGTTTCACTTCGAACTGCGTGCGGAGCCAGTCGAGATGGTGGCTCGATTCGGCGGCACGCAAGGTGTTGCCGAGAAGGTTGAAGAGGTCGGCAGAATCGACTTCCCCCTCTTTCACCACATCCGAAATTAATTGCACAAAGTAGAGCGCGGTCTCGATGCGGGAGTAATCAGTTCGCAAACCCTGGAAGCCTTCAATCAGGCTCGCCTCTTTTAATGTGTGAAGCGGGTTTTCGGAGTGTGAGCGGGAGCTTTTATCTTCGTACAGAGCGTGAATGTAGTGGGTGGGCTCGAGGACTCCCCCACCGAAACGCTTTTTACTTTTTAATGCCGAGCGCGCGTAGAGACTGATGCGAGCTCCCTTGGGAGTCAGGCAATTGAGAATCAGGTCGGCGTCGCCGTACCTGGTTTTCTTGAGGATGAAGACTTTTTCCTTCACTTGCACGGCTGAAGGTCTAACACGAATTTTCGAGCTTTTCAGCCGAGCTGTGGTGTCTCCGAAGGCTTTTTCCGTCGCAAATAGAAGAACGCGCCGACGAGGCCCCAAGCGAAACTGAGAAGCTGCATGGCCGTTGCGGAAGTGGGACCTAGCGCACTCTCACGCCCCAAGTAATGGCTGAAGAGGAAATAGAATGCCGCCTGGCCCACTCCGATTCCCGCGGGTGAAATGGGGAGAGCTTGAATCACGGTTCCGACGGGAACGAGAAAGAAATAGGCCGAGAGAGGAATCGTGTCCTCTCCCATTTGTTTTCCGATGGCGTAGGTGAATCCGACGAGGACGAGTTGGGTTCCCGCACTCAAGAGGACGGCGATCGCTAATGCCCCTGGCGAACGGCGGTAAGAGTGAAGCGCTTCGTAGACGTGACGGATTTTTCCTCCGCCCGGAAGCTTTTCGAAGAGGAGCCGACTTAAGTCCGACTGCTGAAGAAGCTTCGAAAGCGAGAGGAAAAAGAAAACTAGAAATCCCAGGAAAAGAAGTGTCACGGCGAGTGCGACGGATTTGAGCTCATTGCTCTTGGAGACGATGTCCCAGTTGAAAAGAAGCGCAAAAAACGCGGTCGCGATCATCACGAAGAAGCCCATGATGCGATCCATGAAGATGCTGACGGCCGCGGCGAACTTTTGCTTCGGGTGCTCTTGAAGAATGTAGTAGCCCTTAACGACGTCACCGCCAACTCCGCCCGGCATCGCGAAGTTAAAGAACATCCCGATGAGAGAAAGCGGGAGAGTTCGACGCACCGTAGTCTCAAAGCCCTGCCCCTGCAGGAGTTTCAGCCACCGATAGTTGTTAATGAAAATCAGTGCAAAGACGCAGGCCAGGCAGAAGAGGATGAGCCCCGGGGTCGCGAGCTGGACGAAAGTTTTGGGATCGAGCACACCCGCGCGATAGAGCCAATAGATTAGGGCCACGGCCAGAGCGAACTTGAAAACGTTCTGGAGATGGGTGGTGACCCGCGCCTTCGTATGTTGGGGAGATCCCGGGTTAAGACTTGCCGACATGTTCGTTAAGATTATAGTTTCCCTTAGGAAAAGACTAGAAACATTGATTGAGGACCATAGATGAAAATTGCGATGGTTGGAACTGGTTACGTGGGCCTCGTGGCCGGCGTTTGTTTTGCGGATGCAGGGCGACACGTGATCTGCGTGGATCGCGATAAGAGTAAAATCGACGCGCTCCTCGAAGGTCGAGTTCCGATTTACGAGCCGGGTCTGGAAGAGCTGATGCGCCAGTCGCGCTCACGTCTCGAATTTACGACCGATCTCCCGAAGGCCGTTCGAGAAGCCTCAATCGTTTTCGTGGCCGTGGGAACACCCGAAAAGGCGGATGGAAGCGCCGATCTCGGACCCACGATGGCCGTGATCGAATCAATCTGCGCCGCTGCTAACGGAAAAAAGTTTGTCGTCTTAAAGAGCACGGTTCCCGTTGGTACCGCAAAACTCGTTCGCGAGAGGATCGCGAAATTGACCTCTCACCCGATCGAGATCGTCAG
>SXSP01000435.1 GCA_005792225.1 Bdellovibrionales bacterium
ATTCACCGCCGCGGCCACCGTCTCACCTTCGGCATTCATGAGCGAGAACGACGTCTTTTCGATTTCGGCCATGCGCCCGTTCAGAAGTCGGATTTGAAGTTTGCTCGGCGCGATTTTCTCGATGTGCCCGGTGGAACCATTGACCCAACGGCCTTGGGGATCGTTTTGCCGAAGCATGACCAACGCGCCTTCTTTGAGGACGAGGACGTCGGGAACAGGCGCATACTTCTTCAACATCTCGAGCGAACGAGCATCGCCTGAATAGATTGTTTCGAATTTCTGCGCGGGCTTCGCGATGGCCTCAAGTTTTCGAAGATTGAAACGCTCGGTCTCTTCGCGGCGAGGGAAAAGGCGAGTGCCATCAAAATCTTCCGGCGGAATTCCGATCTTCGAATCGAGGTACTCTTTCACCTCGGCGTTGACGATTCCGTCGCGGACGAATGAAAGGATTCTCATGTACTCGTCATCAAGACAACGCGTCTGCGTGCGGAGAAGAGCCGTCTGAAAGTTCGACCAATTCCAAACGGGATCGAGAAAAGCCCAGCCGCGTGTTTGCGAATAACCACGCTCAACGGGCGGAAGCTGTGCGAAATCTCCAACGGCGACAACGCGGAGCCCGCCCCACGGCAAATCGCTATCGCGCAAACGTCTCGCGATGATTTCGGCCGCGCGAAGAGTAGGGCCGGAGAGCATGGAAACCTCGTCGACAACGAAGCCCGTGATCTTTTTCAGCCGCCGAATGACTTGGCGATTTTTCGAAGCCTTTTCGACGGTCGCCTCCACGCCACCTTCCATGATGCCGAGCCCGAAGAAACTGTGGAAGGTGCGACCACCAACGAGCACCGCCGCCGCTCCCGTGCTCGCGAGCACCGGGAACTCCCGCTTATCTTTGCTCTTTAAAAAATGGCGAACGAGAAAGCTCTTTCCGCTTCCCGCCCCGCCCGTGACGAACACGTTTTCGGCACCTTGGAGCGATCGGTGAGCGTTTTCTTGGCAAGGGGTCAGAGTCATGGCTGGTGCGAAGGAATTTTCCATTGGGCTGACTTTCGAGGCGGATCGTGGCAAAGTCAAACGACCTCAGATTTGCCGTCCAGACTCCGAACCCGCTCGTCCGCTTGCCACGCTGGTCAAAATGAAGTCTGATCGGAAGGCTGATTTAAGGAGCAAAAATGAAAAAGACACCCGTGACCTTCGCGTCCGCGAAATCAAACCCGAACTTGGGCGTCGTGACCGATATTGCCCCCGATGAACTGGTTAAAAAATTGGATGCCGTGCACCTCATCGATGTGCGCCGGCCCGACGAGTTCAACGGCGAACTCGGTCACATTCCGGGCTCCAAACTGATCGTCTTGGACACACTGCCGGAGCACATCGAGTCTCTCCCGAAGGATGAACCAATCGTATTCATCTGCCGCAGTGGCGGTCGCTCGGGCCAAGCCACGGCCTTCGCTCTGCAAAACGGCTTTGAGCATGTCTTCAACATGCAAGGCGGAATGCTGAAGTGGAACGAGCTGGGACTTCAGACCGAAAAATAAATTTTCACCGAGGAATCAAGAATGAGTCCTAAAGTTTTCGTCAACCGCACCCTCAACATGCGCAAGATCAAGTACATCGGTCTCGACATGGACCATACGCTCGTGCGCTACCATAGACACGCGTTCGAGGAGCTCTCGCACAAGACTATGTGCGAGCGTCTCGTGAATACGAAGAACTATCCGCAGGAAGTTCTGACGCTTCCGTTTCACTTCAATCTCGCGATTCGCGGCCTGGTGATCGACAGAAAAAAAGGGAACCTCCTCAAGGTCAGCCGTCACGGCGCGATTCGCGCGAGCTACCACGGAACGAAGCCGATCGATTTTCCGACTCAACAAAAATTGTATAAGTCGATCTATATTGATCTCTCCGACGTGCATCTCTACACGGCGATCGACACGGCGTTCTCGATCTCCGTCGCGACCCTTTTCGCGCAACTCGTTGACATCAAGGAGGCGGAAGTCGCCGCGGGACGCGCCGACTCGATGCCCGACTTCGACACGATCTCTCAAGACGTGATCTCGACCCTCGACATGGCTCACCGAGACGGAAGCCTCAAGGGCGAAGTCGCGAAGAACCTCGAGAAGTACATCATCCGCGATCCTGAAGTTGTCGCGGGACTTGAGCGGTATCGCAAACACGACAAAAAAATCTTCATCGTCACGAACTCCGACTTTTATTATTCGAAGCTCCTGCTCGATTACGCCATCGACCCGTTCCTGAAGAACTATTCATCCTGGATGGACCTCTTCGAAATCGTTGTCACGTTCTCGCAGAAGCCACGGTTCTTCTACGACAAGCTTCCGTTCCTGAAGGTCAACCCCACCGACGGCTCGATGACGAACTTCGACGAGCCGCTCGGAAAAGGAATTTACCAAGGCGGATGCGCGAATAAGTTCGCCAAGGATCTGGGAGTCGAAGGAGATGACATCCTCTATATCGGGGACCATATTTACGGCGACATCCTTCGTCTCAAAAAAGACTGCAACTGGCGAACGGCCCTCGTGGTTGAGGAACTGGGGCAGGAGATTGACGCCTATAAGATGGCGCAGGATTCATCGTCGGAGATCCGCAAGCTGATGGAGCAGAAGGAGCCTTTTGAGCGAAACCTCGTGGATATTATTTCGACGAAGGTTGAGACCGGCAAAGAGGCTGACGAAAAGAAAGTACAGGAACTCCAGGGCCAGATCACCGAGCTCGATAAAAGAATCAGCCAGCTGATCAAGAAACAACAGTCGTTGTTTAACCCGTACTGGGGCGAGATTATGCGGTCAGGGAACGAAGAGAGCTACTTCGCCCACCAAGTTGATCGATTCGCCTGCATCTATTTCGCGAAGCTAAGTGATCTTCTTGAAATGTCTCCGAGAACTTACTTCCGTGCGGCCAGGAGGCCCCTGGCCCACGAGCTCGCGCTCGGCTTGGATTAATAAAAAAGCTGGATCGCGGGCCGGCTTTTTCGCTTTACTGGTTCAAACAGCGATCAAGCTTTTCCTTAAGCGACTGGAGAAGGAATTCGCCATAACGAGCATCGCCGTTACGAGTTTGGTAAAGAACCGCGTCGACATCCGAACGCACTTCGCGGAGGTTCGGGCAGTGACTGGGCATTTGCGGCGGCGGGGGCGGCAGCGGACTGCCAGCAGCCGCAAGACAATTCAAAGTGCTCGTGGCGCTGATTCTCACCATCCCGGCGCAAACGTTCAATGTGCTTGTTTCAAATGTCTTATCGGCAACCGTTGATGCGCACTGAATCGCCGATGAAGCGGTGTAAGCACCGAGCGCCGTGCATATATTTAAGGGCGCTTCTTGGAATCGCCTATTCGCAACCTGGTTCACGCACTCCAAAGTCGAAGTCGCCGACATGCGGATCAAAGACGCGCATAGATCGAGGGCCTTGGGCTCAAAGAGCTTGCCCCTCGTATTCTGAA
>SXSP01000436.1 GCA_005792225.1 Bdellovibrionales bacterium
AAGTACGAGGATTTCGAACTCGTCGGTTACGATCCACACCCCGCGATCAAAGCCGAGGTTGCGGTATGATCGTCACAGCCATCGCGGCCATGGCAGCGAATCGTGTGATCGGTCGCGACGGCGATTTACCGTGGGATATCCCGGAGGACATGCAGTTTTTCCGCAATAAGACCAAGGGTCACATCATGGTCATGGGAAGAAAAACGTTCGAATCCTTCCCGAAGCTCCTCCCCGGCAGACTTCACGTGATCGTGACGAGACAAGCTGATTACCGCCCCGAAGGGACTCACGTCTTTCATGATCTCAAGTCGGCCCTTGAGTTCTGCCGCCACAAAACTCTCCAAGAAAAAGAGCGTTGGGGAGACGAAGTTTTCGTCGTCGGCGGCGGTGAAATCTACAAACAAGCTCTGCCATTCACCGACCGAATTTACCTGACGGAGATTCATCAAGAGGTCGAAGGAGACACGAAGTTCCCCGAATTCGACAAAAATGTTTTTCATGAGATCGAACGCCACTCACGAACTCAGCCGGTGAATTTCGATTTCGTCACTTATGAGCGTGAGGGCACGAAGCGCGTGTGAATCCTGCCGCGCTCTTTAAGGTATCGGCCCCATAATTCCAAGTGCCTTGCACTTTCGGCAAAAGCGATCTCCCCATCTTTCCTTCTTCCGGGCGAAGTCCATAATCACGGGCTCAACCTTTAAGGAGGTCAAGGATGAAACTAAATGAATACTGTTTGAAAAGAATCGTTTGCCTGGCTCTCGCGTGTACTCTTCCCGTCGCATGCGAACAAGGTGGAAGCTCGGCCGAGCCATCGCCGGCGGCCAACCTCGATCAATCGGGAAAGCAAGACGCGAATCAGCCGCAGCAGAATCATCAGCAGCAAGACGACCGTGGACCACAATCAAACCCGAGTTCCGCCGGCGAAACTCAAGATCAGACCTTCCGCGCCGATCTCGATACATTCCAAACTTCGAACGTCATCGCCATTCAGAATTTCTCAGGTGATGCCCGCTTTCAAATGACTCAAGATAATTTCATCGTCGATCTCAACGCCCAAGGTTTGCAGGCGAACAACCAATTCCTGCCCGCCATTCACGAGGGCAACGCTTGCCCAACGATGGCGGATGACTCGAACAACGACGGCTTCGTCGACGCGATCGAGGCTCAAAATGCCTCGGGCAAATTCGTCGTCCTCTTTGACCAAAACTTCGGGCAGCAAGCAGGCACAGGTGGGGACGCCGGGGCCGGTGGTGCCGGCGGCACAGGCGGTGATGCAGGCGGAGCCGGCGGCACAGGCGGTGCCGTGGGCGGCGGCGCGGGGGCCGTGATGGCGGAAGATCCGTCAGCCGGAGCGATGACCAACGCTCAGGGCGCGATCCAGTATTCAAAGACGGTTCCCCTCCAGCAGCTTCTCACCCAGCTTCGCAATCCGACGGGGGAAGGCGCCGGGGCTTCAACTCCGCTTGGGGCTAATGAGCAGCTCGATCTGACAAACAAAGTCATGATCCTTCACGGCGTCCCCCAGGACACTCAGTTGCCAAACACGGTTCAGAGCGTCGGAAACCTCCCGGCCTGGCAGACGCTCCCGGTTGCCTGTGGCGAACTCCGGTCGGACAACACTCCCGACGTCGACCGCCAACCATAAACTAAATTGATAAACTTTGTTTATAAACGCCGCTCCGTTAGGATCGGGTTAGAAAGGGCTCCAAAAGGGACGGAGCCCTTTCGTTTTTTCACCCTTTCCCCTCGGAGATACCTCTTAAGATTTCTTAACTGACCTTTCGGCTAGCATGAGATGCATATAAAATAGAGGTCAGTGCGTCGTTCCCAAACGCGAGCGAAAGAGTATCCCAATGGCTGCCGCATATATTAAGTCAAAGACAGGCGCGAGTTCCCTCGGTGGGCTCGGCGAAGAAGCCAATTTGGCCATCGCCAAGTTTTTCAAGGACCACCGCCTGTCCTCAGGCCTCTCGGTCGACCAAGTCGCAAAGGGCCTTAACCTCGACCAAACTAAAACAGTCGAATCCTATGAGTCGGGAACGGTCGCCATTCCCCTGGAAGACATCTTCGCTTTGACGAACCTACTCAATATTCCACCCGAGGACGTGCTCGCCCTCATCTTCGATATCACAAGCCAGCAAGGACGCTCGTAAGACATGAGTCAACCGCAACAAGAACTGATCTGGATTCTCGACAACGATCGAACATGTTCAGCGCTCTACCAGCAAACCCTCGGCCTTCAGTATCGACTCAGAATTCTTGAGTCTCTAGATGAACTTTTGGAAGCCATGGCGGGTCAGGCGACGTCAAACCACCGTGAATCTTGGCTCCTCATCGCGGATCCCGAGCATAGCCGCGGCTCATTAAATGACTTTTTCAAAAAAGGAACCAGTGGCGGAAGCCCCAACCGCCTCCCCGAGTGTCTCATCACTTCGAGAGTCGACGACTTGAACCTCATGCGCTTCTACCTGAAGGCGGGAGCGAGAGATTATCTCCTTAAACCGATTCGACCGAACGAACTCGTCGCAAAAGTCGAACGTGCGCTCCATCAAATCAACAATCGAGAAATCCTCATATTAAGAAATGATTTAGATGGCCTCGAAGTGAGCGACCTGACCTTCCGAGAGCACCAGCTCTTGACCATCTTCCTGAGCCGCGAGGATCGCTCGGTTAAACGCGATGAACTCTACGGCGCGATCTGGAGCAAGGTGAACGTCAATCCCAAAACCCTCGACGTGCATCTCTTCAATCTTCGCCGCAAGCTTCGCCCGTTGGGTTACGACATCCTTTGCCAGAACCAACTCTTCTCCCTCTGCAAACAAGCCGAAGATTAAGAGCCTGGATAAGTTACCGACAGATCATGCGTTTCTTACCTATGTGCAGGTCTGAGCTTGTTTATCTGTTGGGTGCAATGCTATCTTGCCCATCATGATCATTAATAAACAATTGTTCGGCGAATTCTTGGCTAAAGCTCGAGTGGAATCGGGTCTCTCACAGCTTCAACTCGCTCGTGAGCTCGGTTACACCTCTCCACAGTACGTTTCCAATTGGGAGCGCGGAATCTGTGGACCACCGCTCGATAAGCTTTATCAACTTTCTAAAACCCTCCGCATCAGCCCTCAGACTTTGATGAGCATGATTTTGGAAGAGACTGAAGTTTATCTCCGCAATGAACTTCGTCTTGGAACAAGAGCCGCGAAAGTCTCGGGAAAGGCCCGGAGCCGTCGATGAGATCCGCGCTCGCTAAGCTGCACAAGCTCGACGCGAATTCCGTGTCGGGTTTTGCGAGCGATGGGCTTGAAGGGGTTTTCTCCACTCTTCAGGACGAAATCGCGAAAGAACTTCGTAGACTCGAAGTTCAATCGTTGCCGGCAATGCCCGGCGCCTTCGCCCAGTTTTCTCGACTCCCTCAGGATCGCCAAGTGGCGATTCTCGATGAGCTCCTCGCGACTTGGCAGATCGTTTCCGATCTCACAATGCCCACGCCCAACCGTGGCTTTTCACGCAAGCAAGAGATCGATTCTCTGAAACGCTTCCTTCGTCGTTCGGGCTATCGCCTCGCGAACGAAGATGCCCTCGACCTGATCAAAGACGGCGACGTCTTCGAGATTTACAATGCTGAACGCATTCAGGTCTTCCGCAGCTGGAGCTGCTTTCGCGTCTGTAGTTATTCGCTCGTAGATCTTCTCGTTTACGATTGGAATACGCTCTACGATCGCCCCAGCTGGGTTGCGCACGAACTTATGTCCTGTGTTCCCAAGATTCTGGCTCCGGATGCCCCGGTCTACGTTTACGATCTCCCGGAGTATCTGATCACCGAGCGCTTTGAAGGCCACAATAATGCCTTCATGTTCAAGATGGGCTTTGCGGCCGCCATCGTTGACGAAGCAACATCGAAACCCGTGGGTCTTCTGACGACAGGACGCGCGACGCTCACCCCGCATCCGAAGATCGGGATGAACGTCTCCTTCATCTGATTTCTCGCGTCTGATTGTTTGTTAAACGGCTTTTTTGCGTTCGTGACGATCAAACGTCACGATCTTTTGGCCTTTAGAAGCGCAAGCCGCTACTTCACCCAACATCGCACGGTACAAGAAGCACGTCGTCTCCAGGTGCTGCTCGACGTTCTTCATTTCGCCAGGCGGGAGCGAAGCGAGGATTTTCTCGGCTTCCTTCACGTGCTCGATGTCATCGGCCGCATGAACTTTCATGAATGAAGCCGCCTTCTCGCCGTGATGCTGGCGAATTTCGTTGTAAAGCCATTCGCCCTTGGCGACGGCGAGACCTTCAAGCGCGACGATGTAGCCGAAGATGCTCCAGGGGCTCACGTGTTCGATCGTATGGTAGTGCGTTTGATAGAACGCACGGGTCGATGGAAACTCCGGAAAGTCCTTTAGGCTGTACCCGAGAGAAGCCAAGTCACGGTCCGCGAGTCGTTCGTGGTTCATTTCCTCCGCGCAGTGCCGGATGAATCTCTGATGGACATTGTGGTTGTCGAAATCAAATCGACTTCCCGCGAGCGCAAGAACTCGCGTCGTGTGGCGAGAGTAGTAGTAAGTTTGCGCCAAGAAAGCCGCGGTAGCCTTCTTGTCTCTCCAGGGAACCTGTTCGACGGACTCAACCAGCTCGGCGATTTTGTCGTTCACTTTCATTTTCCATCTCCCTCACGAATTGACGTTCATAAAAGTTTTTTCTAAATCTCTCGCAGCCGCGCGAGACTTGCTCGATCGTGTCCTTGAATTGCGGATCGACCAAGATTGGCTTCTTCACTGGAAAGAATGCGATCAGATCCACCGGGATCTGGTACCAATTTGTATCCGCGTGCAGAGTCACCGCTCCGCTTTTGTAGAAGACATCGTGCATGCCTTTGTCTTTTCTCATCATGCCTAGCACGACATCGGGTTTTGAGTAGTTCAGGTGATCAAATGAGAGCGCGCAGAGAAGGTTCTTCGTCGGAAGACCAGAGGCGTTCTTCCGAAAATCGGGATGGATGAAGACGTGACTTCCTAATACGAAACGATTTCCAAGTTGCGGGAGCCGGGAGACGACGTCTTCGGGCCAAATTCCTCGGTGGAAGAACGAATCCTTCCTCACCGAGGAATGACGAATGTCGACGTAACGGTGGCAGATCATGCCGATCGGGTTCTTCCCCATCGAGAGACCGAG
>SXSP01000437.1 GCA_005792225.1 Bdellovibrionales bacterium
AGTTTAACTTATGATGAGGGTAATAAAAGTATCAAACTCGACGAGGTCAAGTTTGATTCGTTGACGAAGGATATACCATTAGCCGAGCGGGCGGCGTACAAAGTCATCGCAAGAGAATTTTATTTGCCACTCGTACAGGTCGGTTCTTTAACGACTCCTTTTGACAATACGCTCAAAGCGAGATTGCAAATGAGATATCCGGGAGTTCCCCTGCAGGACGCATTGAAGGGTGACGCTGCCAGGCTTCTAGAAACCATTTTGGCGCTCAGAAACATTTATGGAACAACTCTTTCATCCGTAATCCCTTCAGATCTCCAGAAGCTTCTCGAGAAAGCGAAAGCCGGAAACGATCTGACGAAGCTTGAATCAGAGTACTATGTCGAGCAGTCCTTTGCGCTCGATCTCTTTTCTCTCGCGGTTGACACTAGATTCAAACCGATATTCATTGCCGCTGCCGTTAAATTCGACGATGCGGCTTCCGCGGGTCTCATCGACGGAACCGCGGAAAAATTCGTTGAGGTTCTCAAAAACAAAAACAAAAACAGATTAGAGCGCACTCTCACGAGCTGTCGTGATCGCTTCGCAAACGTCATGGAGATGAACGAAGGGAACGTGCGGAACACCCGGCGACTCATCAACGAAGTCCGGGCGGCCTCGAAGAAAGTGATCCGCAATTTTGCGGCGGACCAGGCTGATCTCCAGAAGCTTGAAAAAGAGATCGACGAGATTCAGTTTCAAATTGTCGACAATGCGGTCGAGCGCCTTCGCGGACTCCGTCAGCTCGTCCATAGAAATTTGCGGACTGAACTTCAGCATGCCCAGAATACCAAAGGTTTCGACAACTTGCTCATTCTTAAATTCATTTTGCAAAACGCGAAATCGACGCCCGACGATGAAAACGAAAAGCATGAGATAGAGAGAAAATGCGAGGATCTCACCCAAACTTCACTCACCGATGCGGCATATACAGTCCAAGGCCGAATCATGGTGAGCTGGTTCACGTCAGTTACGCCCGAGACGGGGCTCTCGATCCTCGCGCACGAAGTCGGGCACGTCGTTTCTCGGCGTCTGAGATCGCGTGCGGATATGGGTGTTTCCACCGCGCGGTTTGAAAAGTCGCTGACATGCGTGGCAAACCGAAATCCATTCGTGGTTAAGCCCAAGAAACTCACCGCCGAGCAAAACACGACGTGGTCTGAAGAAGATTGGGCGGATCACTTCTCGGCACTCGTCATAAACCAACTCGTCGCCGATAGAAGTCTAGCGGGGAAGCGGTCGAAAAACCTGGGCTGCGCCCTTGTTCAGGATTTCGGCATCGTCTACTTCGGAGACGAAATCGAACCCTCTGCGAATGATTCGCACTCGTCCTCGTTTCTTCGACTTCTTTTGCACGGCTACGACCGGGGTCATTTGACTCCACAGTGTCAGCCCTTCCTCGAATATGCGAAGAAACGGAAACGCCCCCTCCGCTGTAGTTAGGATGCGGCGTTGCAAGCAGAAGGTACGCCGTACCGCAGGCGGTAGGGACTACCGCCTGCGGTACGGCGTACCCTATCCTCCCCGGGATGAAGTACCTTCCGCAGCCGGCGATTTTAGAATTGGGTGATGGGTTCTACGACGAAGTGGAGCCCGCGAAATTTCCGAACCTCAAGCTTCGCTTCCGAAATCAGGAGTGGGCGGCACGCGTCGGGCTCGGAGATCTGACTCCGGAGGAGTGGGAGAGACACTTCGCCAGGTTTGAGCCGCTCCCGCAAAATCTTCCGAAGCCGCTGGCGCTTCGGTATCACGGTCATCAGTTTCAATCGTATAACCCGGAGCTCGGCGACGGTCGCGGGTTTCTCTTTGCCCAGTTCCTCGATCCGAAAGAGCCGCGAAGGCTCCTCGATCTCGGCACCAAGGGATCGGGACAGACTCCTTGGTCACGAAGTGGCGATGGAAGACTCACGCTGAAGGGCGCGGTCCGCGAGGTCCTCGCGACCGAGATGCTCGAGGCACTGGGCGTGTACACCTCGAAGACCTTCAGCGTTTTTGAGACGGGTGAGTCGCTTCAAAGGCACGACGAGCCTTCGCCGACGCGAGCGGGGGTGCTCGTGAGGCTTAATCACAGCCACATCCGATTCGGCACGTTTCAGAGGTATGCATTTCTTCAAGATACCGGGCGGCTCCGGGCGCTCCTCAACTACAGCATCAGGCATTACTATCCGGAGCTTGCGGAAATTCCCGATGAGGAAAAACCGGTGGCGTTCGTGCGGGAAGTTTCGCTGAGAGCAGCCGATCTCTGCGCGCAGTGGATGACGGCGGGCTTCGTCCACGGCGTTCTCAACACGGACAATATGAACATCACGGGTGAGAGTTTCGATTACGGTCCTTACCGGTTTCTTCCGAAGTACGATCCGGAATTTACGGCGGCGTACTTCGATCAAACGGGACTTTACGCTTTTGGGCGACAATCCGAGGCCGTTCTCTGGAATTTGGAGCAGCTCGCGACGAGTCTGCTGCCGATCCTCGATGCCGACGAGACTCCGCAGGAGCCGTTGATCGAGGCGCTGCAGATGTTCGCCCCTCGGTTCAACGAAACTATTGTAAAGAAGCTCCTCGAACGTCTCGGGCTCTCGTCACGCGGGACCGAGATTGATGATCAGCTCTTCATCGCCGTCTTTAACTTCTTTGGTGCTTCGCAGGTCTCGTATCCGCAGTTTTTTCATGATTGGTACGGTGGGCGAGCGAGCCGCGATCGCGCCTTGAAAAGTCCCGAGGCGGACCTGTATAAGGGTGAGCACTTCGACGTGATGCTTGAGAGATTCGAGGCGTATGAACCGACGCCCGAAGCGAGCTCGCGTTTAAGCGATGACTACTTCAAACGCCTGAAGCCCTGTTCGCTCCTGATCGACGAGATCGAGTGGATCTGGGACGCGATCGCAAAAGTCGACGACTGGTCGAGATTTGAAAAAAAGGTCGAAGACATCAGGGAAATGGGACGCCTCTATGGCCGACGTCAGATTTAATATTCTCCGGCAGGAAGCGGACTTCGTTGCCATCGCGAAGCCTCCGGGGTTTCACGTCCACCAGCCGGAGTTTCCGCGCAGGCGAGTTCCGAAAGAAGTGACGTGCCTGCCGAATCTTCGCGATCAAATCCAGCAGTATGTTTACCCGGTTCACCGGATCGACGTGGGAACCGAGGGCGTGCTGGTCTTCGCGCTGAATAAAGAAACCGCCAATGGTTTATGCCGCCAGTTTCAAGGCGGTCTCGTCAGGAAAACTTATTATGCCATCGTTCGCGGCTACACGCAGGACGAAGGCGTGATCGACATTCCGCTTGAACTCGATTCGACGGGTGAGGCGGCCGAGTCCCTGACGACCTACCGAACACTCGCGCGCACCGAGCTCCCGTACGCTGTAGGAAAGCGACACGCGAGCGCACGCTATTCCTTCGTCGAAGCGAAGCCCGAAACGGGCAGGTACCATCAAGTCCGCAGACACTTCGGTCGGCTCTCTCATCCTCTCGTTGGCGACCGGGAGCATGGGGATTCGCACCACAATCGATTTTTCCGTGAGACTCTTGGTCTCGGGGGTTTGTGGCTTAAGGCGAAGTCGATTGAGTTCAATCACCCGGCGAATGGTGAACGGATCTCCATCGAGAGTCCGTGGACTCCGCGGTGGAAAGAATGTTTGAATAAGCTCGGCTGGAAGGTTCCTGGGGAGGAAGCATGATCGAAAACGAACTTTACGATCTCGTTCACGCGGGCGATTTACCGGGAGTATCGAAGTGGCTCGACCAAACGCCCGACGATCTCAACAACTTCGTCAGCGATGGTTATGCGCCCCTGCACGTCGCGTGTCTATTCGGCCATGAGGCGATTGTGCATCATCTCATCAACCGCGGAGCTCTCGTGAATCTGAACGCGATGAATGCCTCACGCGCAACGCCCCTTCATCTCGCGGTGATGTTCCGCGATGAGGAAACGGCGAAGAGAATGGCACTCTATCTTCTCAATAACGGCGCCGAGCTCAATGCGAAGCAAGACGGAGGACAAACGCCGCTTCATCACGCGGTTGCGCGCGGGTCCGTTATTCTCGTCAAAGCACTCATCGAGGAGGGAGCCGATCCCTTCTTTGAAGATGATCTCAAGCGCAGCCCGACCGATATCGCGAAAGAACTCAAAGGCGAGAGCGCCGAGCAAGTGGATGAGATTCGCTCCTCGCTCAAACGCGCGTTCTCACTTCCGCTTGAATCCCGAACATAAATTTTTGAATGAGTTGTAGGCCGCGGTCGGATCCGTCGACCGCATGATCTTTGTCACCACGTGATTCGTGTTTGGGCCGTAGACCGAGCAAGAGAAGATGACGACGTCGCGCCCTTTTTTGTCTTTCGCGACTCCTGAGACAATCCGGGCGGGCGAGGAGTCGACGTCGAGCATTCCCAAGATCAAGCTCTTTTGTTTGACCGTGACGCCTAAAATCCTTGCCGAATTGAGAGCGAACTTGCGCGCGGAACTATCAAAGGACGGGGGAAGAACGGTTTCGCCTTCTTCGGTGATGGAGTACATGGGATTCTCTTCGAAATCCCCCGCGGCTTTTCTGCGGGCGTAGAGGTCGAAGTGCGATCCGTCTCGCTCGATCTTCGCTCCCATGAACTCGATGTCTTCCGGAAATTTGACCTCGTAAGAATCAAGCCGCTTCTCGTGAAGTGCGCTCGCGAGAACACGCACCTGGTTTTGCGTCGTTTGTGAGCTCCGCGCGGAGATCGCGGCGAAGGTGGGAACCTTCGCGAAATACTCAGCGAGGTTCGCATCATTGAGCCAAATCGAAAATCCGAAGATGTTCGTTCCCTGTTGCACCCAAAGGTTGTGTGATTCGGCCGAGGGATCGGTGTCGTTGATGACTTTGAACTGACACGATGGAGCTTGGCTGAAGACCGCGTTCTTTATGGCTTCATTCGTGAGCTTTCCGCACTTCGCCACCTGCGGATGCGAACGGAAGGAGTTTCTTTGATCGGCGGTCAATCTCTTCTCGATCGCGGGCCACGCGCCATCGTGTTTGAGCTGACCAACGAGGGCGAGAGGCTTCGATTCAAGCAGACGTTGGCCGTTCTGCTCAAGCAGGCTTTTCTTCGACTTCGCATTGAAGCGCTGAACGGTGAAGACAGCCGAATCGCCGAACCCGAAGCAGGCGTGAAGGACATCGTTGTTGCCCTTCTTCTTCATTTGTTTACATGAGTCGAAGACTCTGGGGAGGGCGACCGTTAGAACTTGAGTTCCAAAGTCAAAGGTCTGCTCCTTGAAATTCTTGTTTTCAGCGAAGGATTTTCCCGCCTTCGCCTGAGTGATGCCGGGTTCGAGTTCGTTTTGCCGGGCTTCACGGAGGCTCTCGATCCGTTGATCTTTTAGTATTTCGCGCGCTTCCGTTACCGTAGAGAATTGCATGGAAAAATCTATGAAGGTGCTGACTTCGTTCAGCGGAATTCCGAAGTTCTCGTTAAGCCGATCCGCCGAGTACTTGCTCGCGACCCCGACGATATCCCCGTGGTCATCGAAGAGGGGGCCGCCGCTACTTCCGGGCCCCATCGGCGTCGTGACTTCCATTTCTTCGGAGCCGATGGCGTTTTTGCGGTAACCTTTGACGAGTCCGTGTGCGATCGTGAAATCCATGCCGCGCGGATGACCGATGATGTACGCCGTATCGTTTAGCCCCGGCTTGAGGTTTGAAAGCTTGAAGTGCGACTTGGGCTTAACCGCGAGTTTGACGAGGCAGAGGTCCACCTGGCGCTCGCCTCCGCATTGACCCACCTGAAAGTCTTTGATGACTTTGTTGTCTCTCGTTACGAACTCGATCGAATAGCCCTTTTCATGGATCACGTTCTTCACGACGTGGTGGTTCGTGAGGAGAGCACCTTCGGGAGAGATGAAAAATCCCGTCCCGACGACGACCGGAACTCCGTGCAGTTTCACGATGATCTTCACGACCGCGGGCGAAAGTTTTTTGAAGAGCTCATCGGATGTTGGAACGTAAGACGCACGCGTCGATGTGGGTCGAGGGGACTCCTCGGCCCGTGCGATCATCACACCGATCAACAGGATCGATGCGAGCAAGACAAACTGTGTTTTGAATCGACACGTCATCACTAGAAAAGATCGGCAATTCGGGCCAAACTCTTAAGGAACTCGACCTTAGCCATACAAGAAAAGGATTTCTTCATGAGAGGACAATTGATCGTTAATTGCCTATCCTTCCTGGTGGTCAGCGCGGCCAATGCGCAAGCCAAATTTGAGCGCGCGATCACGGTCACTGGTTCGTGCCTGCGATCCGTGGTTCCCGATCGGAGCTCGGTCGTCGTCGTGGCTGACGTCCTGAAGCCAGACCTTCAGACGGCGTCGAACGAAGCGATGGATGTTTACAACAAAATGAGAAAGGCCGTGCAGGGTCTTAATTTAAAAGACCTGGAATTGGCGACGAGCGAATCGACTTTTCAAGAAGAGCGCGAATGGCAAAAGGATCGCGCGGTCTTTAAAGGGTTCCGCGCGCGCATGGGCCTTAAAGTTTCCACGAGCGAAGTCTCGCGTCTCGGCGAAGTGATCGCGATCGCTTCCAAACACGGAATTCGGCAAATCTCGAGCCTCAGTACCTTCGTCTCGCCCGAGCGTTCAAAGGCGGAGCGCGAATCTTGCCTGGAAGAGGCGATGAAAAATGCACGCGCCAAGGCCGATATCGTCGCCAAAGCCGCAAGCGCGAAGGTGGGCAAAATTCTTGAAGTCACCGAACAGCCGGCGGACGGAGGAATAGTCGTTCCCCCGATGCGCATGCGAACGATGAAAGCCGAAATGCAAGCTGCCGACGCACCCGTCGTCGAAGCGGGCTCGGAGAAGATGACCGTCAATATCATCGCCACATTTGGGATCGATTAAAAAGGAGAAGTCATGGCTGCGCCGAAAGTTCTAGCCCTCGCAGGAAGTCTTCGAAGCGGCTCATGGAACAAGAAGCTCATCCGCATCGCCGCGGAGATTGCCCGCCAGCAAGGCGCGGAGGTGACCTTAATTGATCTTCGCGACTATCAGCTTCCGATCTTCGATGAAGATCTTGAGTCGGCCTCAGGACTTCCCGCGAACGGTAGAAAGTTGAAAGATCTTTTCATCGGTCACGATGCGCTTCTGCTCGCGTGTCCCGAGTACAACAGCTCGATCACGGGTGTCCTCAAAAACACGATTGATTGGGTTTCCCGGCCGGCTCAAAACGAAAAGCCGCTGGCCGCCTTTAAGGGAAAAGTTTGCTGTCTCCTCGCGGCCTCGCCAGGTGCTCTCGGCGGACTCAGGGGACTCGTGACGGTTCGATCGATCCTCGGCAATATCGGATGCCTCGTGATGCCCAATCAGGTTGCCGTCTCAAAAGCCGATCAAGCGTTCGATGAAATGGATCAACTTAAAGATTCGAAAGTGCATGCGCAGATCGAGGCCGCAG
Organism: Bdellovibrionales bacterium; assembly: GCA_005792225.1. GTDB lineage: Bacteria > Bdellovibrionota > Bdellovibrionia > Bdellovibrionales > JAMPXM01 > SXSP01. The sequence goes on from SXSP01000437.1 coordinate 7,453, forward strand.
TCA
>SXSP01000438.1 GCA_005792225.1 Bdellovibrionales bacterium
CTTCGTTGTGCCGATATCGAGCGCAGCGATGATGTTGGGTTTCTTAAGAATTTTTTGGCCGGCTTTTTGGCCAATCTTCTGATTGTTCTTATGAGGAGCGACCATCGTCATCCTTAACCTCTGGCCAGTCTCTGGCCGCGTTTGTGCGTCGATCCTCAACGCCCAATTACAGTTCTTGTTAGATCTGGAAGGGTCTTTCCGGATCTCAACAACTTCACTTTCGACTCGCCCTAAGACTAGCTTTGGCGCGATTTCCGAATCTCCGAAAAACAAAGTGTTTCCGGGCGATTGGCGCTGCACCCTGACTTAAGGCTACGGACCCTTACGCAGTCTGACAAGCACTTTCTTTGAGAAACTCGCATCAATAACGCGTTCCTTAAGTTGGTGCGCAGCTAAATAATTAAGCACCTGGGTGACTCGCAAAACCTTGAGATCAAGTCGATCGTCACCCAACTTCACTTCCACTCTCGGTTGAATGAGAGTGAGCGTGATTCCATCTTCGTTATTCCAAGTGATCTCCGAAATGTTGCGCCTTGTGAGAACGCCCTTTTCCGGAAGTCCCATCACGAAGTTCACGAGCTTCTCGCGTCGCTCTTGTCCTTCGCGCGATTTAAATCCTTCGCCTCGCAAAAGCGGAACATCCGGAAGAGTTCCCGCCGGGAGCGAACTCAAGATCTCTCCCTCTTCCGTCACCGGTGCGAATTCGCCCTTGGCGCCGACGAGAACGAGAACCGGAGTTTTCTGGGTGACCTTCACTTTCACCGCGCTCGGAAACGAGCGCGAGATCAAGACGTCTTTCACCCACTCATCTTTCGCGATCGAAGCGCGGAGACGAGTCATGTCGATCTCCCAGATCTTCTTCCCCGAAAGTGGCTTCACCGTCGCCGCCAATCGCTCTTTCAGACCCGATCCGCGAAACACCGGAGTTTCGGATGTGGCTTCGACCACGACCGGGACTGGACCCACGACGAACAAACCCATCTGTTGCGAAAACGCGAGCCCGACCCCCGCCGTTAAGACGAAAGCAGCGGCACTCAAAAAGAAGTTCCGCCGGAACAGCTGAAAAACAAGTCGTCGGCCTAGCATTTCAAAAAAGTCTATCGAACTTAAGCCCAGATTGACAGCACGTAAAAAGTCCAGTTCTGCAATTTCAGACGTAGGGCGAGTCGAGTCTTGAAACTTAAATTTGTTTAGAGGAGGGTGCGTGAGGAAGTACGTGTGACCAATCCCCGAGGTAAACAACCTCGGTTCTAAGCTCGACCCCGCGCTGGTCGAGAACGGTCTTTTTTACGTGAGAGATGACGTTGTGAATATCGAGGGCGCTCGCCCGATCGAAGTTCACAATGAAGTTCGCATGTTTCTCCGAAACCTTCGCGCCTCCCGAGGAGAAACCCTTCAGACCACTCGATTCGATCAACTGACCTGATTTATGCCCCGGGGGATTGACGAAAACCGATCCGCACGACGGCATATCGAGTGGCTGCTTACTCAAACGAACTCGATTGGCCTCTTTGACCCGCGTGAGAATGTCCTCTTGAACTTCGAGAGGCCACCGAAGGCCCACGCGCGTGACGATTCCCGGTCGCCAACCCTCGCAATGTCGGTAACTCCATTGAAGGCGCGAAGCTTCGATGCGCTCAATTTTTAAAGTGTCGGTCCGAAGAACTTCGATCCACTCCGTGATCTCGACAAATTCACGCGGACGAATCATTTCGCCCACGCCCGCGTTCATCACCACTCCCCCGCCGATGTCGCCGGGAAGACCCGCGAGGAACAACGCGGGCTCAAGGCGGTGCTTCAACATGGTCTTGAGGAGTTCCGATTTCGACGTGCCTGCGAGACACGTGAGCCGCAAGATACCTTGCTTCTTTGACTCCTCGTCGATCTCGAGTCGGGCCATTTTTCTGAGGGCGATGGTGAGTCCGCGCACTCCCCGGTCGGAGATAAGGACATTCGTTCCCCCTCCAAGAAGAGTGAGGGGCAAACCTTGATCGCGACCCCACCGCACAGCCTCGGTGAGCTCCTCCACGGTCTTCGGCTGAACGAGATAATCGGCCGGGCCGCCCACCAACCACGACGTTAGCGGTGCCAGCGCGAAATCCCTTTCAACGACGAGACCTGAAGGAAGCGTCATCCCGCACTCCCGCCCGCGAGGATCTGCAGACCAAGTTTGTTCACGTCGCCAGCACCCAGGGTGACGAGAACGTCGCCCGGCTTCAAGATTTTCTGTAAGTGCGCGACGCGGTCGATACGGCTCGGAAGGTGTTCGACCTTGCATCCCTCGCGTCGAACTTCTTCCACCAACCGTTCGGTGGTGATATTTGCGATCGGATCCTCACCGGCCGCGTAGATGTCGCAGAGATACAAAAGATCCGTATTTCCGAAGCAGGTCACGAACTGATCCCAGCACAGGAGTGTTCGCGAGTAGCGATGCGGCTGAAAGACCGTGACCAATCGACGGTCAGGGAAACGCTCACGAAACGCCGCGAGCACCGCTTGAACTTCCGTCGGGTGATGCCCGTAATCATCGAAAACGTCGATGCCGCCGACCGTACCCTTGTGCTGAAAGCGCCGATCAACACCCGCGAACGATTCAAGGGCCTCGGCGCAAACGGCGAATGGAAACCCCGCTTCGAGACCCGCCGCGAGAGCCGCTGTCGCGTTTAAGGCATTATGGCGTCCCGGAAGATTCATGCGGAAGGATCCGAGTTTTGTTCCGTCGCGATAAACGGCGTACTCGCCTTTTTCGCCTTCGAGCCGAAGATCGTTGTCGGGCCCGAAGCCGTAAAACAAAATTCGTTTTCCGAAGTCTTTGAACGTTTCACGTGCCGGAGCATCATCACCACAGACGATCGCGAGTCCGTAAAAGGGCGTTCGCATCGCGAAATCAAAGAACGCTTTTTTGAGATTGGCGACCGTTCCGTAATAGTCCAAGTGGTCGTTATCCACGTTCGTCACGATTACGATCTCGGGTGATAACCGCGAGAAACTTCCGTCGCTCTCATCCGCTTCGGCGATCAACCAGTCGCCCTGACCGAGAAGGGCCGTCGATTTGATGATATCGAGGCGCCCCCCGACTACGATCGTCGGCTGAGCCTGCGCATGAAGAAAAATGGATGCGGTCAAAGACGTTGTCGTGGTCTTTCCGTGAGATCCACCGACCGCGATGCCGCGCTTAAGACGCATGATTTCCGCCAGCGCCTCCGCTCGCGGAATGAGCGGGATTTTTAATCGACGGGCTTCGCGAAACTCGGGGTTGTCGGGCCGCACGGCACTCGAGCAAACGACGACTTCGACACCGTGAACGTTCTCTGCGGAATGACCGATTTTGATGTCGATACCGAGCGCGCGAAGCCGGGTGGTTTGCGCGTTTTCCGAGAGATCACTTCCCGACACTTGGCCGCCCATATTGCGCAAGAGCTCCGCGAGACCGCACATGCCGATCCCGCCAATGCCGATGAAGTGAACTTTCGCTTGAGCTAAACGCATGACCTACCCCTCACCGATCCAGAAGTCTTTCGACGATCTTTTCGGCGGCATTTGGAAATTGAAAGTTGCGAACGTTCTCTTCTAGCCGCCGCAATTGCCCGCGGTCATCCCTAAAATTGGTCAATGTCTGACGAAACGCTTCGGCGGTGAGAACCTGTCCAGACGCGTCTTTTTGCGGGAGAAGAACGGCCGCCCCCGCTTTTGCCAGGACCTCCGCATTCTTTCGCTGGTGATCGTCGGCGGCGGTCGGAAGCGGAATGAAAACCGCCGCTTTTTGACAAGCACAAATTTCGGCCACCGTACTCGCTCCCGCACGGCAAACGACGAGATCCGCCCACGCGTATCGCTTATCCATGTCGTGGAGGTATTCAAAAACTTGAATGCTGGCCGGAGCTCCCTCGTACTTC
>SXSP01000439.1 GCA_005792225.1 Bdellovibrionales bacterium
GGTCGCTCCTTCTCTCGCAACCCGAGGAGCGGGTTCTCGATGCGATGGGGGAACTCGGAAAAATTGCCGTCATCGACGGTGGCTCGTGGGTCGCGCAACTCGAACGAAGCGATGCGGTTGGTGAGGAGCTCCTCTGGAATTTCTTAAAGCCCGCGATTCAGGCAAAACTCAAAATCGTGGCGAAGGATCCTCAAGAGAAGAGCGGTGTACGCCAGATCCTCAATCTTGGTCACACGGTCGGGCACGTCTTCGAGGCGCATTACGGATGGTCGCATGGTCGCGCCGTCGCGCAAGGTCTCTTCTTTGCGATCGAGATGAGTCTGAGCGAGCAGAAGATAAGACCGGCCGAAGCAGGACGCGCCCTTCAACTCCTCACCGAAAAACTTGGACTCGCGCGCGAAATTCCGGCGACGAAAATTCCGACCCGCGAATTCTTAAGATACCTTTTGCAGGATAAGAAAAAATCGTCCGCGAACGAGGTCACGTTCATTGTTCCCAAAAGAGTGGGCAAGGTCGAGCGCGTCCCGATGAAGGCCGACAAAATCGTCAATGAAGCTCGCCGCCAAGGCTGGGTGCGCTCGTGACGCCGTTTTTTTACAGAGGCCGCATTCCTGGATCGAAGTCAGTTCTCAACCGTCTGCTGATTTTGAAATCGTTTGAGCCGGGAGTTGAAATCAACGGCGACTCAAGAGCCGACGACGTCGTGAAGATGAAGGCCGCGCTCGCGCAGCTCCACCGCGGGGAACTCGCCGACTGCGGGGCCGCGGGAACGACGTTGCGATTCTTGGCGCTACGGGCCTCGCGGATTCCGGGAACTCATCACCTCTCCGGATCACTCCGACTTTTCGCTCGACCTCAGGGAGAACTCGAACGCATCCTCGGGCAACTCGGTTGCCAAACGCAGTTTGGTCCTCAGCGCATGACGATCCGGGGGAGCGGCTGGCAAATTCCCGATCAGGGAGTTCGGATCGAACGCTCGATCTCGAGCCAATTTGCGAGCGCCCTCATCTTAAGTGCGTGGGGACTTCCTAAGCCGCTGAAGATTCAGCTTGAAGGCTCGGCCGTCTCGCTCGGCTATCTGCAGATGACTTTGGATACCGCGCGCGAAGCCGGGATGAATTGGTCGCGTGAGCCTGATGGAATTATCTTGATCCCGGCAAACAGCACGATTATACAAAAACGGTATGAGGTCGAAAGTGATTTGAGTTCCGCCTTCGCCGTCGCCGGCCTCGCCGCCGTCGGAGGGCGTGCGGAATTCGAAGCGTGGCCGGAAAAAAGTAGCCAACCTGATTCCGTCTTTGCCGATATTCTCGCGAAGATGGGATGCGGAGTCCGTCGCGAAGGCAGTACGTTGATCGTCGAGAGCCCGACGAGTGGAAAGCTCAAGGGTGTCGACTGGAATCTAAAAGACTCGCCGGATCTCTTCCCGGTTCTCTCGGTTCTTTGCGCATTGGCGGAAGGTCGATCGCGTTTAAGCGGAGCGCCTCACCTCGTCCACAAAGAATCCAATCGCGTCCTGAAATCGGCGGAACTCGTGCAGCTCCTCGGTCGCAAGGCTCAAGACTTTGCGGGCGGCGGACTCGAGATCCACGGAATCGCCTCATCCGCGAGCGCAAATCAAACCGTAGGCACTTTCGAATACGACCCCGAACACGATCATCGCCTCGCGATGGCCGCGGCGGTCGCGAGAGCCGCTGGATTTTCGATCCGCATCTTGCGGCCCGATGTGGTCAACAAGAGCTTTCCCGAATTTTGGTCGATTGCGGGAGCCAGTGGAGCCACGAAGTGAAACGCATCGCCCTCATCGGTCACAGGGGCGTTGGCAAGACATCGCTCCTCAAGCGCATCGAGTTCTACTTCGCAGGGACGGGACGTAAAATCCACTTTCTCGATCTCGACCGCGAAATCCGCGAGCGTGCGGGAACCGATCTCCAAAAGATTTTTGAAACCCAAGGAGAAGAAGCATTTCGAAAACTCGAGCGGCAGACCTTTTCTACCATCGATTCCGAAACTCGGGACCGCGACGTCTACCTCGCCCTCGGGGCTGGATTCGATCCCGCACTCATACCTGAAACATGGACGGTTCTCTGGGTTCGACGATCCACGGATGAGGCGGGCCGCATCTTCATCGATCGACCTCGCCTCAATTCGAAGGTCACGGCGCTCGAGGAGTTTCAGGAGCGTTACCACCGCCGTGAGTCCGCCTACCGAGCTCGCGCCGATCAAGTGCTTTGGCTCGACGAGGGCTCCGATCTCAACAACGATCCGGCGGAGCGCTCCTTCTTTCTCGGGGAACTGAAGAACTTAAAAGGAGCAATGACGATTCTCCCGGCGCAGTTTCGCAGTCGTGAAAAACTAGAGACCTGGGCGATGGAGCGCGCGGGCTGGGGAATTCAATGGTTCGAACTGAGAGACGATCTTCTCACCGAAGAGCAAATGAGCTTGGCGGCGAATCTTTTTCCGGATGATCGAATTCTCGTGAGCTTCCGGAATCAAGAACGGGTGACGCAAACTACGGAGCTCGTCCAGCGCCAGGCTCTTGCCTTCGATTGGCCGCTGGAAATGGGGGAGTGTGAGTTCGCGGAACCGACAATCCTCTCGCTGCATGAACGAAGAGGGGAGGAGTCGATCGCGCAATGCCTCGAGAGATTTCCTTCGCAAACTTCATCCCAGATGAAGGCCGCGCTTCCGGTGCGAAACTTCGAGGAACTTAAAACAGGCGATCTTTGGCGTAAACAGGATCCATCCGCACGATGTTTTCTCCCGCACTCAACCGATGGTCGATGGCACTGGTACCGGATGAGCCTTGCGCGATCACAGCCGTTAAATTTCATCCGCGAGGGTGACGGAAGTGGTGCGGATCAACCCACTCTTCTTCGTTGGGCGCGGCTCTCGGAAAAAACAGAAGAGTTTGCGGCGGTCCTCGGAGATCCCGTCAAGCACAGTCGAACGCCGATGGAGCAGCGGGAATTCTTCCGGCCTCGCCCCGTCGTCTCCATCCGCGCGACAGAACAAGAAGTTCAAAGCGGCGCACTTGAGGTTTTAGCTGAGCTCGGTCTTCGTTGGGCCGCCGTGACTTCTCCGCTCAAGGAGCTTGCGTTTGAGGCTTGCGCACAGCTCGATGAAGCGAGTCGCGCTCTTCGATCCGTCAACACACTTCAGAGATTTGGTGCGATCTGGTCGGGCGCAAATACCGACCTCGACGGATTGCGCGAGGCCCTCAGTGAATTGCCCCGAGGAAGAGTTGCGGTCTGGGGCGGCGGCGGCACCTTAAACGTGATTCGATCCGTTCTCCCGCAAGCTCAATTTTTTTCGCTGCGCACGCGGGAGAATCGAGACTCAAGCGGTCCACGCGCGGATGAGTACTCGCCCGATCTCGTCATTTGGGCCGTGGGAAGGTCGAAAGCCGACATCAATGATCCTCCCGAAAAATGGCGACCGGAACTCGTCTTTGACCTCAACTATTCCGAGGATTCGCCGGGACGCGCGTTTGCTTTGAACTCGGGAAGCCGCTACATTTCGGGTCTCTCGATGTTTCAGGCCCAGGCAAGGGCACAAAGAAAATTCTGGAAACTCTAACCGCGAGGCTTCTATCGTGAGCGGCGCAAATTCCTTCGGATCAAGACTCATTTTAACAAGCTTCGGTGAAAGCCACGGTGTTGCACTCGGTGCCGTGATCGACGGCGTTCCCGCGGGCGTAAAGTGGGACGAAACACTTCTTTCGCGCGAACTCGAAAGAAGAAGACCCGGTCAATCGGCAGTCGTCTCCTCTCGTGGCGAAAAAGATAAGGCCGAAGTTTTAACGGCGTCTTCGACGGCAAAACGCTCGGTACTCCGATTGCCATCATCATTCGGAATCACGATGCGCGTTCGGGTGACTACAAGGAAATCGCAAAAAAGCCTCGCGCCGGTCATGCAGATGACGTCTGGAAAAAGAAATTCGGTCACTCCGATCCTCGCGGTGGCGGTCGCTCGAGCGGTCGTGAAACTGTTTCGCGCGTCATCGCCGGAGCGGTGGCACAGATGATTCTGAAGCAGGCGGCGCCCAAACTCCGCGTGACCGGATTCGCGTCGCAAATCGGTCCGTACGTCTTAACCGAAAAAGATCTGCGCGCGCTCAACAAATCGAAGTCTCGCTATCCGGCAGACGACTTCGTTGCGCGCTTCCCTTCAGCAATGCAAGAAGAGGGAGTCGAGAAGACACTGCTCGACGCGAAGATCGAAGGACATAGCTACGGCGGGCTCGCCGAAGTCTGGGTAGACGGAGTTCCCGCTAGCCTGGGGCAGCCCGTGTTTCATAAGTTGAAGGCGGATCTCGCGAGCGCCTGCATGAGTCTCGGCGCTACGAGCGGTTTTGAATTGGGTGCCGGATTCGGGGCGACGAGGGCCGAAGGATCTAAGTTTCACAAAGGTGAAGGTGAGGCCTACGGCGGAATTCGCGGCGGCATCTCGACCGGGGAGCGACTCATTTTCCGAGTGGGATTCAAACCGACATCGAGCGTGCTGGATGTCGCAAAAAAGGGGCGTCACGATCCCTGTATCGTGCCCCGAGCGATTCCGGTTCTTGAGGCGATGACTTATCACGTTCTCGCCGATCATCTCTTGTGGATGAGAAGCGATCGGGTTTAGTTCGAGCGCACTCTCAGATGAGCCCGGGAGTTACGCCTTTGTTTAACGGCCTCAACCGCGCGCCAATAACCAAAACTATATTGATTGTAAACGCGCGAAGAGAATTCCGCGTGAGACTCTGGAATCTGGCTCACGATCGCAAGGCCCCTCGGTATCGGGTCAAAGCTGATCGTCGAGAGTCCGCTCACGTCGATCCATTTCACGTTCGTCGATTGAGCGACTCTCTTCGCGCGATCTTTCGGATCAAACCCATAGGCGGACCGGATCGCGACCCTCTCATACTGCGAGTACTCACCCGACGGAAACGCAACCAAGATTTCCTCGGCGATCTGCTGTGCCACTTCGATCGGATAAAGATCCACGGCGCCGGTGAAGTAGTAGGCCTGCCCCAC
>SXSP01000440.1 GCA_005792225.1 Bdellovibrionales bacterium
CGATCGATCTTACCTGTTTTAATTTATAGATCAGGACTTGTATCACTCATTCCCGTGAGCCTTACCTTTATCGGCCGGGAATTGAGAATGGAAAGTTTCGCTTTTTCGAAAACAGAACCGGATTTAAATGGCTCCGCCCGTGAGATCGCGAAAGCCATTTGGAATATCGTCTTTAAGTTTCGTCGCAAATTGGAATCGGATTCCAATTGCGATTCTCGTTGCCTAAGTTGCCAAGCGAATCATCTCTCGAAGGTGATGAACTCGGTGATCTCAGGCGAGCCAGTTACGTTTGTTTTGCCGGCTTTCCCTGGGAAATCACCAAACTTATCGAAAGTTCTCGGGCCATTGCCCGATATGGCGGAGCGGCTTGCTCTCTCGTTCTTGGAACAACTCTGTGCCGAGATCGAAGCCGTTTACGAACCAGGCGCCCGGATCATCGTTTGTTCCGATGGTCGCGTCTTCAGCGATGTCGTCGGCATGCGGGAGACGGACGTCACTGCTTATCAAAGCGAACTGGAAACGATGATTGGCGAACTCGGCCTCACGAAGATTTCGACCTTCAATCTCGATGAACTTTGCGCAGATAAAAATTTCTGCCAGGTGAGGCGAGAACTGATGAACGAGTTCGGAGTTTCCGAGGCGTCTCTGCGCGAGAAAGTGTCGAGCGATGATGAAGCTCGACGCATGTACCTCGGGATCACTCGATTTCTCGTGGAGGATGCGTCGTTTCCGGGGCAAACCGTGAGTCGCACGGCAATTCAAAAACAATCCAAGATCAAGGCTTTAGAAGTCATACGGCGAAGTAATGCCTGGAGTGAACTGATTGCCGACCGTTTTCCCGGAGCGGTTCGACTCTCAATCCATCCTCAAGTCTGCGGATCAAGGAAGATCGGAATTCGTTTGGTGGGAGCCGAAAGCTGGATGACTCCATGGCATGGTGTCGCGGTGAGAATGCAAGACTCGTTCATTCTTCTAAAAAAATATGAGGCCGAAGCTCTCGGTGCGCAACTGGTGCGGACAGAGAGTGGTCGTCCCAGTCATTACGAACTTTCACCAGGCGGTGCGCAGTGAGGAAAATGAAAATAACGAAGATCAATCCGTTTGGCGTTTTGATTGAGCCTTTAGATGCCTGTATCGACGTGCGCGAGCTTAAAATTGAAGAGCTCAGATCGCACTTTCGCAAAGAGCGTCTGCTGGCTCTCAGAGGCTTTCGTACCTTTTCTGCGGCGGATGAATTTGCGAGCTATTGCGAGGGTTGGGGTAAGATCAGCGTCTGGCCGTTCGGTCAAATTCTCGAGCTCGTCGAGCACGCCGATTCCAAGGATCATATCTTCGATAATAACTATGTCCCCCTCCACTGGGACGGAATGTACAGGCCCCAAGTTCCCGAGTATCAGATCTTCCACTGCGTGCGAGCACCATTGCCGGGTCAAGGTGGGCGCACGACGTTCTCGAATACGGTGATGGCGTTAGAGAATGCTTCAACTTCACTGCGAGAGCTTTGGGGAAGGGCGACAGGTATCTACAAACGCAAAATGGAGTTTTACGACAGCAAGACCGTCTCTCCCATCGTCGCGAAACACCCGCTGAGGGGTTTCCCGGTGATTCGCTACAATGAGCCACCATCGGAGGAGAAAGGGAAATTCTTAAATCCACCTGATCTCGAGTTTGCGGGCTTAAACTCAGCCGAGGAAGCTCAGCTGCATCAGAGCTTACGTGATGCGCTTTATTCACCCTCGAACTTCTACGCGCACGAATGGCAAACGGGTGACATCGTGATTGCGGATAACTTCTCGCTTCTTCACGGCAGAGAGGGCTTCACATCAAAATCACCGAGACACATCAGACGCGTTCATGTTCTCAGTGATCCGCCACTTGAAAACCCAGGATTGGAATCCTATCAATGAGCGAGAAAAGGATTGATATCCTCATTGTTGGCGCGGGGCCTGTCGGACTTTTGTGCGCCCACTTGGCTCATCTCTCTGGCCTGAGCGCCGTGATCATCGACAAGTCCGAAGGGCCGCTTCAGGTTGGTCGTGCGGACGCCTTAAATGCGCGCTCGCTTCAGCTCCTTGAGATCGCGAAGCTTTTTGACGAGCTTTATCCCTTGGGAAAGCCGTGCAACACAAGTTCTGTTTGGTCGAACGGGCAGTTCGTCTCGCGGCAGTCGAAATGGTGGGAGGAATTGGAAGGTTGTCTTCACAAGCACTTCCTCATGATCGGTCAATCGTATGTTGAAAACCTGGTGGATAAAAAGCTGGCGAGAGCGGGAGTGCCCGTTCGACGGGCGACGGCGGTCGAGGATATCCAAGTTAGCGAGGGCGGATGCCTCACGAAGCTTTCGACGGGCGAACTGATTCGGTCTCAGTTTGTGATCGGAGCTGATGGTTCGCGTTCTTTCGTTCGTGGACACTTCAATATTTCGTTCGAGATCACCCGCCCGCAAATCATATGGGCAGTCATCGATGGGATCATCGAAACGGATTTTCCGAAGGTACCTGAAATCATCGTCTTTCAGAGCGAAACATCTGATGTGGCATGGATTCCACGTGAAGGGCCGATCGATCGTTTCTACATCAGAATGGACCGCAAGGATTTTACGATCGATGAGGCAGTCTCCAAAATCCAGCGTGCCATGCGGCCGCACTCAGTTCGTTTTCGCGAGATTGCTTGGTTTTCTCAGTTCTCCGTCAAGGAGTCGGTGGCGGAGAAATTTCAGTATGGTGATCGGGTTTTTTTAGCGGGTGATGCCTGCCACATTCACTCGGTGAATGGAGGACAGGGCCTCAATACTGGGTTGGCCGATGCTTTTAATCTCATCTGGAAGCTCAAAATGGTTTTGAAGTCTGGGGCGTCCATGGATCTTCTCAAGAGTTACGAGAGCGAACGAAAGCCCGTCGCACTCAGCGTGATTGAGACCTCCGGTGAGCTCGTGCGATCGACAAAATACTCGGAGACCGGCACGCACGCCGAAGACTACGTGAGAATCGTCCGAAAGCGCGCCGGCAATATCACCGGGATGGGCATCCGGTACGGGAGCGATGAAATCGCGGGCACGAGGTTGTTTGACTTCGAGGTCTTCGATGGCACTCGCGCGACACGTATCTACTCACTTCTTGATTACGCGCGCTTTACGCTCATTCTTTTCGGTGAGGGCGAGATCAATTTTGAAATCCCCAAATCGACGCAAGTTCTTCGGATTCATCGGGGCAAGCGAGGAGGGGGTTACTGGTCGAGAGAGTGCCCCTATGTGGATCAGGCAATTTTGGTTCGGCCTGATTCCTATATACAATTGGCAGCGACCTTAGTTGGAAGGTGATAGCGGGAGGATGGCCTTCCTCCCGCCGCAGAAATCGATTTACCGAATTCTTTTGAAGATCGCGTTTTCCCCATCCGAATCGCGAGTGAACTTATACGATTGATTCGAAATGACCTCGAGAGTGAATCGATATGAGCTACTGCTGAGGACGCCGGTGCATACTTTGTCTTTGCAATTCATGGCGATGCGCCCGGAGCAGCCGCCAAGGAGAGTGACGTCGATCCGCTTGAGAGTTCCATTCTCGACCGCCGCCCTTACCCAATGATCGCAGAACGATCCCGTTTGATCCCGATACTCTCCCGTCTCGGGAATCGGGGATGTCGGTGCCGTTTTCGCGCATATCTGACCCTTCATGACTTGATCAGGCGTCGCGATACCTTTAGTGAGATTACGACAAACATAATCAAATGACCCGTCAGCGCGGCGTTGGAGAGAAATGATTCCTGTCGGCTCCGATTTTGTGCGGTGGGGGCAGACGTTCCCGAGTTGGATATCCAGATCGGTGACGGTCTCACGGTTCCCGTTCGTACAGATCGCATCGTAGGTACCATTCGCGTTCACTTGCATGACGGCGATGTCCCCCGTGCTGAAAACCCAGACCTCCGCTGAAGCCGCGAAAGCAAAACAGACTGTCATGAGACCTAAGAAAAAACGTAGCATCGAGCCTCCCTCGTAAATGGTTGCCTTCGACAGTAGGGAGGCTCCTCTTTCTATGTCAAATTCGCCCGAATCGATAAACAAAAAGAGTGTTCGCCCGTGTACGGTGAATGTCGACTTTGAGTCTACCTTGCTCTTAATCGTGCTTCTTTCATCAACTTGTCTTGTTTGTCGAGTTTCTCCTTCTTTTGCGCGAGAGATGCTTTTTTCTTTTTCGGAGCCGCTCCAGACTGGATCTGGTGTTTGAGGCGATCTAGCTCGGCTTCCAGGCGATCGATCACATCCTGAAACAGGCTCGCTCGGCGCTCATAGAGCCTCGTGTCGGTCGTGTTCGTTCGGCGATCGCGAACCTCCGCCGCCATCCGATGGGCCATGTCTCGGTACTTATCACGCAGTCGGCGAGACAACGTCGCACGCTGTTTCAAGCGCGCTGACGAGGTTCGGCTGATTTGATTCGTAAAGATGGCTTCGAACGCCTCGTACTCAGATTTTGGCAGAATTTTTTTTGCTTCCTTGGCTCTCATTGATGCTGACTCCTTCGCTTTTCGCGATGTCAGATCTTGCCGAACTCCGCTCTTAATGTCTGTTGAGCGATGGTAATAATTGCTACTCAATCTATATGTCGCGCCTTGTCTTAAATCTGACCTGGGCGCAAAGCGCTCCCCATGGTCCGGGCGCAATCCTCCACCGGTAAACTTATTTTATTTAAAAAATTGGCTGCAATCCGGCTGATCTGTCGAGCTGAATACACAAACTGGTGCGGTATGGGTCCGAAATATCGGCACTGATCTTGAAGAAGCGACGGTCCAGAAAAGTAACCAACGCCGCAGCCCAGTTTTTGTGCTGCGTACTAACTTGAGGAGATCTCAATGATGAAGGCTCTAGTTCCCGCACTCGCTCTCTTGTTCTCGGCCGGTATCGCTGAAGCAGCATGCTACGAATTCACATGCACATCGCTCGCAGGTGCAAAGCGCGCGGTTCAAGGTGAAACTGACGCCAATGGCGTACTCGTGCAAACCGCACCCTCCGGAAAAAGTGCATGGGTTTTCCAGGTCCGTGGCAATCGCCTTCGCGCAGCTCAGAACTGCTTCCCTGATCAAGAAGTCGATGGCGGAAACGTTCCCAGCCAATCCGGCAGCGACTTGTGCCGCTCTTATGGCCCGAGCGCTGACGTGCCTGGCGCAACTTACTCCTACGGTGCATGGAACAAGTTCAAATCTTGCACGCGTCCCGTCGCCTGTAACTAATCGTTTCGATCGCGGCTCGTGCGCAGCGGGCCGCCCTCTTCCTCAATCAACTCCGTAGCTTAGCCTCCGATTTGACTCTTCGATCGCTTTGGCTTAATATATAACAAAGTAGTTATATAAATGAGTGGATATATGAGCACCGAACAGCAATTGGACAAAATCTTCGCCGCCTTGGCGGATTCGACCCGGCGGGGAATTCTCGCAAGGCTCGCTAAAGGAGAGGCTTCGGTCTCCGAGCTGGCGGAGCCCTTCAATCTCACGCAGCCCGCGATTTCAAAGCATCTTAAGATCCTGCAGGACGCGAATTTGGTTTCGACTCAAATCGACGGCCAGAGGCGTCCAAGGGAACTGAAGCCCGAGCCGCTGATTCAAGCGCAGACGTGGATTGAGAAATATCGGGAAATCTGGGAGCAAAACTATCAGCGCCTCGATGCCCTTCTTGAAGAATTGAAGAGTGCACGCTTGAGAAAGAAATCAGGCCGAAAACGCAGAACCAAAAAAGCTTGAGGAGGAAAAATGTCGAACCACTTCTACAAGACCGCCGAGGTTCAGAGACTTTCAGACAAATCGATCGAAGTGAGACGTAGCTTCAATGCCAGTAAGGACCTCGTCTACAAAGCGCAAACGACCCCGGCGCTCTTGAAGCGATGGATGCTAGGGCCTCCCGGGTGGCAAATGCCCGTCTGCGAAATGGATTTGAAAGCCGGCGGCAAATATCGCTGGCGCTGGAAAAACATCGAGGATCAGAGTGAGTTTGGATTCTTCGGCGTGTTCCGCGAAGTTCACGCGGCGGAGAAGCTTGTCTATTCTCAGAAATTTGATCCCGGAACCCTCGGCGGTGACATGGGAGGCGAGTGCGTGATTACGGTCACGTTCTCGGAAATGGCGGGAAAAGCCACGATGAACACGAGGATCGATTATAAAAGCAAAGAAGATTTAGAGAAAGCGGTTGCCACCGGAATGACGGACGGAATGGAAATGAGCTACGCGGCCCTGGATAATATTTTGGGGACTTAAGGGGATGTTAATTGAATGTCGATAAAAATCTCGCGCATCCTTCATGCTGGTTACATTTTCGAAAGTGGGGATACGCGAGTCCTCTTTGATCCTATTTTTGAAAACCCCTTTAGCTTCAATTGCTACGCGTTTCCCTCGGTGCGGTTTCATCTCCCCTCGATTCAAAATCTCAGGCCCTCGGCGATTTTTATCTCGCATCATCATGATGATCATTGTTCGCTCGAGAGCTTGAATCTCCTCGACCGCGCAACCCCGGTTTTCGTTTTCTGTTTGCATGAAGAGTTAATCGAAATGATTCGGGCGATCGGCTTTCATGAAGTTCATGATCTCGACTTGAAGACGCCGATTCAGATCGGGGAGATCACCATCACCCCAATGATGGCCTGGGATGAGGATGTCGACTCCATCTTCCACATCAAAGCAGGTGACCTCAATGTTTTGAATGTGGTTGATTCGCTCATGCATCCCGAAACTCTACAGAAGCTCAAAGCGGAAGCACCTTGGGATCTCGTTCTCTGGCCCTTTCAAACCATGAGGGAGACGGCCGTTCTCGCGCCGTCTCGGTTTCCTCCCGCGCCGCCCGAAGTTCCTGAGGAGTGGCTGGCGGAGTTGAAGGCGCTTTCTCCGCGATACGTGGTCCCGAGTTCCTGTCAATTCGTGCATGAGTCCTGGTCTTGGTACAATCATGCCTTATTCCCGATCACGTACCGTCATTTCGAGTCCGACGTCAGGAAGTCGCTTCCTCAAACCGACGTCATCAAGATCGATCCCGGTGCTTCGATTCTCCTCGATGAGAGGTCGCTCGTGAAGTCAGAGCCACTGTCATGGGTGGTGCGCGACTCGGAGGATGAATATGACTATGAATATCAACCTGACGTGCGAGTTCCCGCGACCCGCGAAATCGCGATGAGGTTCCCGCCTTTGAGCGCTGCCGCCACCGAAAAGGTTTTCAACTACTGCCGAAATGGAATTGCGCGTGCTTACCGACAGCTCGAGCCTTCCGAATCTTTCTCCCAATCGAGGGTTTGGCAACTCTCGGTTTTTGATCACGTGGGAGCGGAGTTTCGTTTCAGCTTCCGCATTTCAAACTCAGAAATGGTGCCATTGGACGGTGATGATGAAATTGGGCCGGCGTGGACGACGGAAGTTGCCATCGCCAAGCTCTACGGCGCCCTGGAAAATGGTGAAACATTGAGCTCGATGTATCTTCGGGTGAACGAAGTGGAGATCTTCGAGGATCCGCTGATCCGCTCCTTATTCGAGGGTCAATTCGGCAACTATCAGCGAGCGCAATTGCGAAGATTGCGCGTCCGGGGTGAGGTGGTTCGTCGGTAAACCCGCCTCGTCTCCCGCGGGCTTTCGTTTGAAACGAAGAAATCCACCACGTGAACCTAACACAACCCCAATTTTACTCCGCGCTCGCGATTTGCTGAGATTTAAGCATCATCTTCGCGGGAGGGCGCACTTGGCGATTTCAAGACGTCAGCTTTTACAGCTCGGATTACTCACGGCCGTAACGACTGCAACGGGAACGCTCCGAGCGGAAGAGGGACCACCGAGACGTCTGCGAGCGCCGACGAGACGCACGACTCCTTCGATCCTCCAGGGTGCGACCGATGAATCACGAACTCAGTTTTCGGTGGTGCACGCAGTGGAGGAGCGGTATGCGTTTCAAGTAACATCCGCTCGCGGTGGTACTTGGCAGCCCGACCGAATTGAAACCCTGACGCTCGCGGGGCAGAAGGCGGCCATCACGCGCGTATTTTTCTCGGGTCTTTATCTGGGCGAAGACTTTAATTTGATGCTTCAGGAGATGTCTCAACCGAACAAGGCCGAGGCTCGTATCTTCCGCATGCTCGACACGCGAAATCCACGGCCCAGGTTTGCGGTCTGTTCGTGCATGGACGACAACGAGCATGCACCGGAAATTTGGCGAGATCTGGTTCAACAAAGACCGGATTTCATTCTTTTTATCGGTGATAGCGTCTACGTCGATTACGGGCGGGAGCGCGACTCGGGCGAGGCCCGTCTCTGGAGACGCTTCGCCGAGGCTCGCTCTACGCTCGACATTTTCTTTAGTCAGCGCCTCGTTCCCATTTTTGCGACGTGGGATGATCACGACTTTGGACTCAACGATTCGGGTCGTGAGTACCCGCATGCCGAGATCTCGAGGAAGAACTTCATGAGCTTCTACGCCATGGAGCCGAGTCACTGTTCCATCCTCGAGCGGGGACCGGGGGTGAGCAGTCGTTTCGTGATCGGTGGCCAACAGTTTTTCCTGATGGACGATCGTTCTTACCGGATTGCGGGGCGTTCGAACGAGCGCTACGCTCATTGGGGTCAAGAGCAGGAGGAGTGGATGCTGGCGCACGCGGCCTCGCATCCGGGAATGAGCTGGATCGCCAACGGGTCGCAGGTTTTTCCGCAGATGCCGTTTAAAGAGTCGTTTTCCGGCGAACATCCGGTTCAGTTCGCGGCCGTGAGCGAAGCTCTTCGCCGTCTGAATCAGCGCGTGATCTTTCTTTCGGGTGATGTTCACTTCACCGAAATTTCGCAAGTGGAGAAAGATGCTTTCGGCTACCAAACGTATGAGCTCACCTCGAGTTCAATCCACAGTGGAAAACTGCCGGGAGCACCCGATATCATTCCGAACGGACGTCGAATCGCCTCGACCGGAAATCGCAACTATTTATTGATAGAGTCGATAGCCGACGGCTATGGCTGCCGCTTCGGCGTCGAGAGCCGAACGCCTTCAAATCGCGTGAACTTCCGTTTAGATCTGACCGTCTAAGAGTCAAGGCTCATTCTTGAATGAGCCGGTTTGCTTTGAGCACCTCGACGAGTGCGTGGGCGGCGCTCTTCGCGCTCGCGAGATCTCCCGGATAGTCGGTCTCACGGTAGTATTCAGTGAGTCGATTGACCTTGTTTATAAAAAGCTCTTCTGACTCAAGTATGTAGAGGTGCGCGAGAAAAAGTATGGCGTAGCCCCTCTGTACGGCGAAAATCGACGCCCTCTCGAGCCCCCACTGTTTTTTTGCGAACTCGAAGTAGAGTGGCAAAAACTTCTGCATCGCCTCGCGAAAGTTCGAAGCATTTCTTAAAAGGTCGCTCACGCGTCTTATCCCTGCGGCTCGCGCGGCACTGAGGACATAGTCCGGATAAAAGGCATCCTCGACGATGGGAACACTCAAATAAGACGAGACCGCGCGATCAAGTTGAAGCATTTCATCTCGCGCGAGCGCCGATTGAAGCGAGAGGTGATCGAGTTCCACATCCTCGAAATCGAGATTCGTCGCCTTGAGCTTGTTGACGTAAGCTTTTAGATCCGTGCGGATCGCGGCGAACTCACGATCCGCAACTTCGAGAAGGCTCGCAATTTGGCTGAACCTGCGCCGAAATTCTCTGGGAAGCTGTTCAGTCGCCTTATAGCCAATGTCGTGTTCGATCTCGGCCCAGGTGTGCTGGAGCACGGTTCTGATCTGAATCTCGAACCTGAATTTTTCGCCGAAAGTGGCTCGCAGCTCGTAAGGAAACGCGCAGACGTAGTGAAGCGACCGGTAGCCAAATTTATCAGAGTCTTCGTACTGAAGCTTGTTGACGGAGTTGCGGAAATCCACGTCGAAATTTTGCTCAATCACCCGCGCGACATCCGCGATGAGATCTTCGGAGTAGGTGATGATGCGGAAGGCGAGGAGATCCGTGACATCGTAGAGACTCAAATAACTGCGATCGGGTCGCGAGAGCTTTCGTTCAAGGCTCGATCTTTCTTTGATTCGGCCGCGAATCGATTGAACCTTGAGGCCGGCTCTTTCCACGCTCGATCGAAGCTCACCTTCAAGCCGCGTCTGGATCGGAAGAAGGTGAGGCCGAAGATCGTTTTCAAATTCATCGAGGAAAGAGCGATTCACGATGTCTCCGACTTACTTACCCTTCATTTCGATCTTCACGTTCTTACTTCCAACGGCGACGGGTTTCGCCTCAGTTCCTTCGGGGCCCGTCTTATCCATTGCATCACCCGTGGGAGAATATCTCGCGGTGATCAAGAAGGAGCCGGTAAACGGTGTGCCGGGCATCATCGTATTCTTTTCGCTCAACGTGAATTTATAAGGGAATTTAGGCTCTACGACCCGGAGAACCGCCACCGGCATAGGCTTTCCGGGTTCTTTTGCCATGACGAAGAGGGCGCCGCCGGGCTTGATCGTTGCGCCTTTCGCGACCGTAACTACTCCAGAAATCTCGCTGGTTGCCGCGTGCGCGAAAGTGGAAACTGAAAACAGTGAGACGATGAGTGCCGAACGAATCATGATGACTCCTGAGTGGCTAATGTTCATGCGGAGAGTTCGCCCGACTTGGTGTGAAAAAGCAACCCTGTAAGTTTCCTCCCGGGTTGAGCACCCCATGAATTTGGTTTAGATTCCGTGAAACTCATCTTGTCGGGGGATTTTGAATTATGTCTTTCTCGCGTTCGATTCTCGCAACGGGTCTTTCTCTTTGTTCTGTTTCTTTCGCGCTGAGTGCAAACGCTGAATCTCAGCCTGGGTGTGATTCACTCCGTTCAGTTCAGGCGGTGATCGACATCGCCTCTGATAATGTCGCTGGTCTCAAGGCGCAAGTCGATGAGGCGCAACGTGCTCTTTGCTCGCGCTTCACGCCCTCAAAAGGCGCTACGGTTTACTATCAAAATGGCAAAATCGCGACTTCGTATTCCCGCACTGAGGGCGCTACCTGGTACTACCCGAATGGGAAGATCATCACGAGCTACGCGGGTCGCGAAGACGCAACTTGGTACTATCCCGATTCAAAGATCGTGACGTCTTACATGGGGCGTGTAGGAGCAACTTGGTATTATCCGAACGGCCGAATTCTGACGTCTTATTACGGGCAACCCGGCGCGACGTGGTACTACAGCTCAGGGCGAATTCTTACGAGCTACGCCGGTCAAATAGGCGCGACTTGGTACTACGACAACGGAAGAGTTTTGAGTTCATACTTTGGGCAGTCGGGAGCAACTTGGTATTACAAGAACGGCTCCGTATGGACGTCTCAAGGACCCGAGATCAGCGAGCAAGAGCTTCTTTATCCGCATCTCCTGCTGAAAACACTCTTTGGCGAACAGCAGTAATCCTGTGCGCGTCGACTCCGTATCTATCTCCCGAGCTTTGGAGATGATGCGTGATCAATAGGGGTGACTTTTGCGGGAATCAGACGTCACTTCTTCACAACTTTTTCCACTGTTTCCCACGTCCTCGTCGTGATTTCTTTACCGAAGGTCTTTTCCAGCATGATCATGAAAACCGGGCCCTTAGCACCCGGTACGTAAGAGGTAAAAACCTCGTGAGCTTTTATTCGGTGAATGCAAACGCCGTCGGCTTCGATCGGCAGTCTCGTCGTCTTTTCCGGTTTCACTTTTAGGAACGTGATCACTCTCTTCGAACCTGGCTTCATCTTGGAAGGAAAAGGGTTCGACTCCAAAATTGCGGCGAGTTGGTCGATCGAACGGACAATCGTTAGGAACGTTCGACCGAGTTTCGCACTCATGGCCGTTTCGATTTTCTTTTCTAGCGCCGCGTTTGGACTCGTCTTCGAATCGAAGACGACGTTTCCGCTGGCAAGGACCGTAGTGACATTCGTGAAGCCGGACTCCTCGAAGCACTTCTTCAGCTCCGGCATGTAAACTCCTGATGTGGATACGGGTGAGCGTCGGGCTCAGTATATAAGTGAGGCTTCAGTCGTGTTGGGTTCATCACGGCTTAGTATGCTGAGCGTCAAACTTCTTAAGTTTAAGTTAAGCGGTGGCGCTAAAATGAACCAGGAGCAGAATGATATTTGGGAAAATCATTCGTAATCTCTAATATTTAGCCGCGCGGATATTTTGCGACCAGCCCGGCCGAAACGCACTAGTTTCCCAACGCACCCCTGACTTGACTCAGGTTCTAAATTTTTGATCACGACCTCGAAAGTTCGTCGACAAATGTCTCACGCCCGCTTAGTTCATTGGGCGGGCAAGAATAAAAACTCAAAAACCAGAGAGTGATCGATGCCAAATGCGATGACGAATACGATGCCAAGTGCGAGTGTAGATGCCATGACGAATTCCATGGATAACACGAACTCTTCGACCTTAACCGAAACAAACCGCAGAGTCGCACTCTCGGTGATTTCGACCATCTTCTTCATGTGGGGTTTCCTCACTTGTCTGAATGACATCTTAATTCCGCATTTAAAGGCGCTCTTTTCGCTCTCTTACATGCAGAGCGCTTTGATTCAGTTCACGTTCTTCGGCGCGTACTTCATCGCGGCATTGCCGGCGGGCAAAGTCGTATCGAAGCTCGGATATAAGAACGGGATCAGCGTGGGTCTATTAGTTGCCGCCGTCGGTGCGGCTCTCTTCTACCCAGCTGCGAAGTTTGAATCGTATCCTTATTTCCTCGGCGCTCTTTTCGTTCTCGCGACGGGAATCACGGTTCTTCAGGTTGCGGCGAATCCTTACGTCAGCCTCCTCGGTCCCGAGAAGACGGCCTCGAGCCGTTTGAACCTCGCCCAAGCGTTGAACTCGCTCGGTACGACGATCGCGCCTCATATCGGTGGACTCTTCATTCTCGCGGCTGCCGTAGTTTCTTCGGAGCAACTCGCGCAAATGTCGGCGAGCGAACAAGCGGCTTACCGTCTTGAGCAAGCTCAGGCAGTTCAGGGACCGTACCTCGTCCTCGCGGGTGTCTTGCTCTTGCTCGCGGTCTTCATCTACATGTTCCGTCTTCCTTCCTTTAAACACACCGAAGCCGGATCAAGCGCGAACCAGGGTTCTTTCCTCTCGGTTCTTCGTAAAAAACACGTCGCATACGGTGTCATCGCGCAGTTCCTCTACGTCGGTGCGGAGGTAGCGATCGGAAGCTTCCTCATTAACTTCATGGCACAGGCCGAAATCGGTGGCATGACGGAGGCGACGGCCTCTAAGTACATCCCGCTTTACTGGGGTGGTGCGATGGTCGGCCGATTCATCGGTTCGGCTCTTCTTCAGAAAATCGATGCCGGTAAACTCTTGGGAGTCGCGGCGACGGCGGCGGTGGCATTGATCGGCGTGTGCTTGGCAACGACGGGCGCGGTTTCGATGTACGCGATCTTGGGAGTTGGCCTCTTCAACTCGATCATGTTCCCGACGATCTTCACACTCGCGATTCGCGGTTTGAACGAAGAGACCGAGAAAGCTTCGAGCTTGATCATCATGTCGATCGTGGGTGGAGCGATTGTACCGCTCATCATGGGTGCGCTCGCGGACGGCATCGGCCTCCACATGGCGTTTGCCCTCCCGCTGATTTGCTACCTGTTCATCGTATTCTACGGCTTCCGCGGCTCGCGAGTTGCCTAATGAAAATGGCCGGGGCGTTCGCTCCGGCCTTCTTTGATTTCAATGAACTTGCACGGCCACCGTCGTGCGCTCAACATATTCAGTGCGCAGATCCGGGAGCGAAACCGACTCGATCGGTTGCCCGCGCTGACGAATCCAATTTTTCATTTCTTTGCGATAACGAATCCCAGCTAATAGAGCCGCCAAGCCTCCGAGAGTTAACAAGGGATATTTAGTCGCTTGAACGTAGAGGCTTCGTCCTCGAACCCAGCCCTCGTGTGTTCCTCTTTCATGGAGTCCGTAGCCGGGGTCGTAGAGTGTGCCCACGCGTGGTCCCTCGGCGGGCCGATCGGATCTCTGCGACCAGTAGCCGTAAGCTTCCATGAATTTGTCCATGAGGCGGGGAGAGAGGCTGCTCAAGAGTGTTAGCGCCTTCGACTGGAAGCCGACGAAGAAGTCACGTTTCGGGTGGGCCGCCGCGAATAAAATCGCATCGGCCACCGCTTCTGGACTATACAGCATTCCTCGATGCGCGGGTTGCATCGGTGTGTAGTTGGCCGCGTGATCGTTGTAGGGCGTATCGATCCGTCCTGGGTGGATGAGAGTTACGGAGATCGAAGCCTTGTCTCTTTCCAATTCCATCCGGAGAGCATCGGTAAATCCATGCAATGCGTTTTTCGAAGAGGCGTAGGTGGATTGTATAACAACCGATCTGTCGCCAAAGAAGCTTCCAACGTTGATGATCGCCCCAGGTTTGTTATGACCCTTGAAGTGAGCAACAGCCGTCTTTGATCCATACACCGTTCCCCAAAAGTTTGTGTCGAACATGCGGCGC
>SXSP01000441.1 GCA_005792225.1 Bdellovibrionales bacterium
AAAGTGGGCATCGACATGCAGATGCAGCTTCTCGAGTGGAACGCGCTCTTGAAGTCGGTTCAGGAGCGTAAGTTCGATGCGGCGGCTCTCGCTTGGGGCGGTGGTTCCGTTGAAACAGATCCAAAGCAAATCTGGCATTCTTCGATGGACACCAAGGGTGGATCCAACTACGTCGGCTTCAATCGTCCCGACGTCGACAAGCTCATCGAAGAAGCTCGCGCGGAACTCGACAATAAGAAGCGCGTGCCGATTTTACGCAAGGTCTACAAGATGATCGCCGAAGATGTGCCGTACAGCTTCTGGTTCAACGATAAGTTCGTGTTGTACGCACGTTCGAACCGCATCAAGGCGCCTAAGCCCACTTTGAAATATGAAACCGGTGTTCACTGGTGGTGGGCTGAACCCGCGAAGTAATCGGGGATAACCGAAAATCATGCTGAACTATATCGTCCGTCGACTCCTGATGATGATTCCAACCCTGCTGGGCATTACGGTGCTCAGCTTCATCATCATCAATTTGACTCCCGGGAGCCCCGTCGAACAGCGTCTGCAGGCCATCCAGATGGGCGGCGCCATGTCGGGCGGGGCGGGCGGAGGTCGTGACGTCGGAGTATCACAAGACGTCATCGATGCTCTGAATAAGCAGTACGGATTTGATAAACCGATCCACGTTCGCTACTTCAAATGGCTCGGTAACATTGCTCGCCTCGATTTCGGCGAGAGTTTCAAGTACGAAGAGCCCGTCACATCCTTGATCGTCAGCCGATTTCCGGTTTCGTTAATGTTCGGCGCGATCTCCTTTATTTTGGTTTATCTCATCTGCATTCCTCTCGGAGTCATGAAGGCCATTCGGCATGGATCGAGATTTGACCAGGTGACGAGCTTTTTGTTGTTCGTCGCCTACTCGATTCCGCCGCTCATGCTCGGCATTCTGTTACTCGTGTTTTTCGCGGGCGCCAGCTACTTTGATTGGTTTCCGATCAGTGGTGTGATCTCCGATAACTACAGCGATCTCAGCACTTGGGGAAAGATCGTCGACCGCGCTCACCACGCCGTTCTTCCGCTCATTTGCTATATGATCGGAGGGTTCACATTCCTGACGATGATGATGAAGAGCTCCATGCTTGACGTTATCAAACTCGATTACGTTCGCACGGCAAAGGCAAAGGGCCTCGGGGACAAGGCCGTCTACATGAAGCACGCTCTAAGGAATGCTCTCATTCCGATCGTGACCGGGATGAGTGGCATTCTGAGTATCTTCTTTACGGGCTCGATCATCATCGAGCGCATCTTCAACATCGACGGCATGGGACTCTTAAGCTTCACGTCAGTCGGTGCGCGCGATTATAACGTCTTGATGGGGCTCATCTTCTTTCAGAGTCTGATGTTCCTCTTGGGTCGCTTGTTTACTGACATCCTCTACGTGATCGTCGATCCGAGGATTGATTTTTCATGATTGAAAAGTTCTTTCGAAACGATATCTCAAGAAAACGGTGGTTGCGCTTTCGGGCGAACAAGGTTGGCGTGATTTCCAGCGTGATCTTGATCACGATGCTGACCTTCAGCTTCACGGCGGAGATTTGGGCTAATCATTCGCCACTGGTAATGAACCATAAGGGCAAAATCTATTTTCCGGTTCTGAAGTACTATCATCCCTCGGTCTTCGGGCGCGAAGACCTCGCGCAGATGGACTACAAGGCACTTCAGATGGGAAAGGACGACTGGGCACTCTGGCCTTTCGTTCATTGGGACCCGTATGATCGGAACGAGAGACTGGAGACGCTGCCTTCGCCGCCTTCGAGGGTGAATTGGATGGGGACCGATGAAGGCGGACGAGACGTGTTCTCGCGCCTCCTCTACGGGTTTCGGTATTCGATCGGTTATGCGGTCGTCGTTTGGTTTTTTTCTTCGCTCGTCGGGATGATCATCGGAGCCGTCATGGGCTTTAAGGGTGGTCTCCTTGATCTCTTTGGCCAACGGGCGATTGAGATCATCGAGTCGATGCCGTACCTCATGATCTTGATCACTCTGGTTTCGATCTTTAAACCGAGTCTTTTATTGCTCGCGATCCTCACGGTCTTTTTTAATTGGGTGGTCGTGTCCATTTACTTCCGGGCCGAGTTCTTGAAGTTAAGAAAGCGCGAGTTCGTCGAAGCCGCGCGGGCGCTTGGTGGAAGTAAGGCACGATTGATCTTCAAGCATATCTTGCCGAACAGTCTCACTCCGTGGATCACGTTGAGTCCGTTCATCATTGCTGGCAATATCTCGAGCCTTGCTGCTCTGGATTTCTTGGGTTTTGGTCTTCCACCGCCGACTCCAAGTTGGGGAGAACTCCTCAACCAGGCGTTGAAAAATTTTAGAAATGCCTGGTGGCTCGCGGTTTACCCGTCGCTTGCGCTATTCCTGGCGTTGACGCTCCTGAATCTGATCGGAGAAGCGGTTCGTGACGCGCTTGATCCTCGGGGCGTGAAGAAGTAATCAGTGCGCTGGCTCTCGGTCATCGTCGAGGTGTGAGAGAAGCCAGTTCTTGTAGATATCGGCCTCCTTTTGTTTTCCGCACCATCTCGCGCGGTCGTACATCGTCAGGGCCACGCTGAGGGCGTGGTGCTGGCCTGCGCGGTCTTTTTCTCCGGCAAAGAGACGGTAGTGATGCTCGAGGAGGTGGACGCCCGCACGAGAGGTGGCTTCGTCCTTGAAGCCGAGTTTCTGCCTAAAGAGTTGGGAATAGACGTTCATCGGATGCGTTGAGTGCGTGTAGAGATCAAAGTATCCGGTGAGGAGACCGGAGTCCTGCAGCACGGTCGCGACGTAACTCGGCTTTGACTCCGTCAGCGTCGCGAGTTCTTGGATGTCGTTAATCCCGTTCGTGTAGAGCGAGATGATCTGTGTTTTCTTCGTCTGCGCGTGCTGCATCGAGGGCTCCGGCATTCGACATGAGGTTCAACTTCAGTGGCGGGGATTGTTTTCCACCATGGGTTGGGACTGAACGTTTGCACTCGGCATTTGCTGGCCATCACCCATCTGGTTTTGGTTGAACGCCCGGCCTTCGCCGACTTGGATCGAGCGACGTTCTTGCATTTCGACTTTCGGGATGACGACATCAAGTACGCCGTTTTCGTAGTGGGCTTGGATTTGATCGGCCGTGACGCCCGTGGGAAGCGTGATGCTCCTCTGGAATCTGCCGAAGCGCGTGCCCCTTTGTTCTTTTCCTTCGCCGAAGTTTTGTCGACGTTCACCCGTGATGGTAAGGATGTTGTTCGTGCAGTCGATCTTCAGGTCTTCTTTGCGAACTCCGGGAACATCGAAACTCAATATATAATTCTTGTCGTTCTCGTGAAGGTCCATCGAGGGTTGGACAAAATCGTTCGCCATACCCGAGAGGTGCGGAAGGTTTCCGTAACTCATGTTGAAGAAGTCATCGAGGTCGCGAAAGAATTCAGAGAAGATGCTGCGGTTGGTGCGCATTAAATCTGGTAGGTTTGCCATGGTCTGCCTCCTTGTTCATCCTGGATTCTCACGCCAAGTGAAACGGGGGGAGGCAGCAAGATTTCTACAAAAGGTTCTTCCGAATTGGGCCTCTTAGGCACAGGCCTTCAGAAGAAGAATTTGAGGCCACCGCCGATGCCTTCTCTGAATTCGCTCGCGGCGGCTCCTTGATCGCGGGTAAGAAAGTAGTCTTTCTTCCATCGCCCGTAAACTCTGACAAAGCTGAAGTCGATGAACACTCCCGCCTCGGAGCTCTCGCCCTCGAGTTCGCGTTTTGTCTCATCGGACTGCGCCGGTAAAACTCTACGGTAAGCGCCCTCAACTCCGAAAAACTTTGTGAGATAAAAGGCGGCATTCACGCCACCGAACTGATTTTGAAAGACGTCCTTCGTCGTCGTTCCGCTTTGTTCGACGGCGAGTCCTCGTAAGCCGTATTCGAGGTTAATATGCGTATCTTGGATCGCTCGACCGAGAATGCGGAGGTTGAATCCTCCTTGCCACAATGATGGGCCACCCGAATAGGATTCGTAACGTCCTTGGATTCCGACGATTCCCGCGAAGGCTCCGAGACCTCCGTAGTACATGTTTTGATTGGTTTTGATGTCTGGAGACGAACCGAGATAGCGATGAGTGTTGATGCTCCCGCCGTCGAGATAAAATTCAAACGGGCTTGAGTGTGAGTTCTTCGCAAGCCAGAGATCCATCATCCGAGCGCGCTCCTTGTAGGCGAGCCACTCGGCGAGCGTCCACCGGGACGTCTTCTTTTGTTCCTGCTTTTTGATGATCACTTGGTATGTGCCCTCTTGGGCGAAGGCGGGCGATCCAAATGCGAGTGCCACCAGAGCTGCGATAATCCACTGTCTCATCCCTTTATTTTAAAGCGGGGGCGTTGAGAGGCGGAGCAATCCTTGCTTCAAGTCTCAGGCTAGGATTTTTCATGGAGAAAGTGTTTAA
>SXSP01000442.1 GCA_005792225.1 Bdellovibrionales bacterium
GTCGTGAAAACCCCCTCGGGCGCAAGAGGCGTTAGAGGTTTCTCGTTCGTCAAACCCGTTACACGAAATTGAATATTGGAAGAGCGTGACTCAAGACTGATCTTTTCACCACTGCCCGCGACGCGCGTATCTCCGAGAGCCTCGATCTCCAGCACGTAATCATGCAGATCGTTCAGGCTCTTCCTTTTCATCGAGATCTTGCGATCTGATGTTTTGATGTCTCGGGTCCGCAGCTCGGGGGGCGTGACGACATTCAGCTCGCGGTCGCGGATGCGTCGCATGCTTCCCAGTACCGTATCTTCGATTGAGATCGAGTTTGTCGGTATCCGCACGTCGATACTCGCGCCGTTCAAACTATTCTGACGACGAAGGGCCGTCGGCCCATCGGTGGCGGCGATCGAGACGCTTTTCGACGCATTTCCAAACCAGACGCCGACGCCCGAGTTCCCCTGGGGGAAAGCAAAGAACAGGTAGGGGTTCAAGCCTCCTTCAAGGTAGATGTGCGCTGCTGCAGGGCCGCTGCGAATCGTATGCTCTTCGATGAGGCCGACGCGCTCATGAAAATAGAGGTCGGTGGAGCGAACCGTCTTCTTGATGCTGACACCGGTGCGCGGAAGGGCGGCATGGCCGGCATCCAATACACAAGGATTGAGCGCCGTCAGAATGAAGACGGTCGAGAAGGGAAAAGTCAGTCGACGAACGAGCTGCGGAAAATCAAATACGCACGGCATGATTTATGGTAGGCGCAAATTTCCGTTGAAGTCATCCAACAACGTGCGCACTTAGACTCTTTCCTGTGGGGTGAGCTCACGCTAGGATGGGCATGATGAACCCGCGAATTTCGTGTCTTCTTCCAGCCTATAATGCGCAATCGACTCTGAGCTCTTCCGTTGAGAGCGTGCGCGCTCAAACATTCGAAGATTGGGAACTTCTCCTCATCAATGACGGATCAACGGATGAGACCGCGGCCATCATGGATGAAGTCGCAAAAGCGGATCCTCGGATTCGCGTTTATCACCGGCCGCGGGGAGGAATCGTCGCCGCACTCAATTTTGGCCTCGAGCGCGCTCGTGGCGCCGTGATCGCTCGGCAAGATGCCGACGATCTGAGTGACTCCCGCCGTTTTGAAGCACAGTGGAGGGCGCTCGACGAACGGGAAGATGTTCAGCTTGCTTCGTGTCTCGTCGAACATCGCGCGATTCAATCCGAGTGGGGCAACGCGGAGACCGAGACGCGGGGATACTCGAGCTACTGCGATTGGCTAAATTCGATCGTCACGCACGAGGAGATTCGGCGCGCATGCTTCATTGAGTCGCCGCTCGCGCATCCGACTGTCATGTTCCGCCGAGACTTGATCTCCCTTTTCGGCGGTTACGCTGACGGCGCCTTTCCCGAAGACTATGAATTGTGGCTCCGCTGGCTCGATTCCGGCGTTCGCATGATGAAGGTCCCCGAGACTCTCTACACTTGGAATGATTCGCCCGGGAGGCTCTCCCGGATTGATCCGAGATACTCGGCCGATGCATTTTTAAAACTCAAGGCGTCCTCGCTCGCACGTTGGTTAAAGATGAAATCAAAAACCGAACTCAATGTGTGGGGGGCGGGTACGCTCTCAAGGAAACGCGTCCAATTCCTCAGAGAAGAGGGATTTACCGTGCACGCCTTCATCGACGTCGATCCGAAGCGGAGAGGGCAGACGATCGGGGGCGCACCCGTGTTTCTCCTCGATCAATTCGAAGAACTCGGTTCTGAGTTCATCGTGAGCTTCGTCGGAAACCGGGGCGCGGGACAAAAAATTCGCGAGTTCCTCGTTCAGAAGGGGCGCGAAGAAGAAGCCGATTTTCTCATTTGTTCTTAGCTAAGGCGCACGGTGAGAGTCACCTTGGTCGGATCGTCGGTTTTCCGGCCCGAGTTCTCACCCAAAATCTCGAGGAGTTTTTGCGAGTCGAGTTCAAGGACTTCCGCTAGACGGTGAAGAAGATTCGCGCGAATGGAAATCAGCCCGGCCTCAAAACCTCTGAGCTCCGTCGGTGAGCATTCGGCGATTTTGGCGAGATCTCCCACGCTCCATTGTTTAGCGATGCGTGCCTGGACGATGAATGCGATGAGTTGTTGGTTCATGCTGTGTGCTCCTTAAACCGCCCTTGGACCGCGTGGATGAATCCCGCCAAGAGGCCCGTCTCCTTCGAATAAAGTGGATACGCGCCGGTCGTGCGCGTGATGAACTCAAGGCGCGCCGGGCTTGAGCGTTCGCGAACGGTATGTTCTACGCCCTGAAGCTTCGCGGCCTGCTGAATCGTGTCCTCATTGAAATTCGCCAGCAAAAGCTTCTGCGCCTCATCGAAAATGGAATCCCGCTCAAAGAGCTCCCGGAACGTGCTCGTAAAAAGTGTCTCGAGGTCATAGGAGCAGAGTTCAAGAAAGTGGAGGCTCCGAAAGATCTGGTAACCCGATTGATCGTAGACTTCGATGATGTCGTTTCCATCGAGATGATGGAATAAATCCGATTGCGGGACCAAGCCACGACGCTTCAGCGAAGACCAGACGGCGTTGAGATTTCGCGAAAGACTCTGACCCGATGACAAGAGTTCTTCGTAAGCTTCGATCGTAAGCTTCAGACTCGCGAGAATCCGCGATCTATTTTCGGCATCAAGATTTTGGAACCCTGGGTGATCCTTTGATCGGTAGGCAACCACGGGAATGTTTTCGTGAGCCACGAGCTCCGCGAGTCTCTCGAGGAGATTTCGAAACTCCAGATTTTCGGACTGCGGGGCGTGAGCTTGCCTGAAGTTCATCTTTGCGGACTCTTTTATTAGCTCGTTGTGTCAGCGGGAGACTAACATGCGTCTCTGGACCGGTCAAAGTTCTGGCGATCATGTACACTTGAGTGGCATGTTCCTACTTCTAGTATTTCTACTCATCGTCGTTTCGCCCCCGACACGGGCGAGCGAATCAGAACTCCTTCCGCTCTTTGAACTCGGAGTCGGTGCCGGCGGAAGCCAACACGCGCACTACCCGGGTTCCGATCAATACCGATTCGATGCCCTGCCATTTCCCTACGGCGTTTACCGCGGAAAAATTCTCTACGCCGATCGCCGGGGAAACGCGCGGGCACGTGTCTTACGTACCGATAAGTACGAATTGAGTTTGAGTGGAGCCGGAGGATTTCCCGTGCAGTCCTCGGAGAACGACGCGCGCAGGGGCATGGCGAACATCGATTGGATGGGTCAAGTCGGGCCCCGCGTTCTCATTCGCCTTGCCGACTTCGATCACGGACCACTCATTCGCTTGGGGCTCGCGGCGCGGGCGGTCTTCACGGCCGCCGA
>SXSP01000044.1 GCA_005792225.1 Bdellovibrionales bacterium
ACTCGACCGCCGCCTCATTCGCGCCGGCACCCCCGAAGTACGCGAATCCCCTTGGGCCTTCCACTTTTCGATCGGAAGTTTTTAAGTTTAGGTTTGCCTGAGTTGAGCTGGGTAGCACCTTTTCGATGCGCGCTTGCATATGGGTCGATGGCCGATCAAGTCCCTTCGACCTTTTCTGGCTCGAAGTTGAAGTGACCGGGCCGTCGAATCGAGCACGCTCTTGATCTGCGGGAGCTCGCCGCAACTTAAAATCAGTCGCTTCTGAGTAGGTCGCCGATTCAAGTTTGCTCCAGGCCCGCGCGCGAGGCCCCACGACTCCAACTCGCGACAAGTCCAGTAGGTCGCCGAATCAAGTTCGGTCCGATCCACCGGCCCTCGCCGGACATCCATAAAAAATATTTACAATGCAAGTCGCATCATCGCTTGCGTCGACGGGCGGCTCAAAATACAACATCATTCGATGGGCGGTCGTAAACAAAAGCAGCTTAAGTTCGAGATCAAGCAACATGGTGGCCGACGAGCGGGTGCGGGACGGAAGAAACGTCTCAAACATGAGCTCACCCACTCATCGCGGCCAAAGATTGTGAAGCTCACGCCTCTTCACATCAATATCAAACTTGTTTCTGGGTTACCGACTCTTCGGCGGCCTGTGTTTTTGAAGGAGTTCGCGAGAGCTGCACAACGAGCGCGCAAATTCGGATTCAACATCCAGCAGTTTGCAATTGAAGCGAATCACATTCACCTCATTGCAGAAGTCGAGAATAACGATCAGCTTGAACGCGGAATGACGAGTCTGAAGACATCGATTGCGTGGATCATTCGTAAACTTATGGGGCATGCGGGTCGAGTCTTCCTCTCTCGCTATCACTTACACGAGATCAAAACGCCAACTGAGATGAGGAATGCGCTGAGGTACGTTCTCTTCAATCATGCAAAGCACACGGGGCAGCCCCCGTTTGCCGATGCGTTTTCGTCGGTTCTCTTCTGTGAGGAACTCGCGGCGAATGTGGCTCGTCAGACGCCGAGGTGGTTGGCTTACATTCGAATTGCCATCGCGCGGCCGCGGACTTGGCTCCAGCGCGCGGGATGGAAGCGCGGACGCAGCTCCTGAACTTGACAGGAAACCAGGGGAGTGGCTCCCGCGTCGCCTGCGCGCGAATCTCACACGCTCGCGCGACCGCATCAGGGCGCGACCGCGCCCCCCATCTCCACAACAATCAAAACAAAAACTTATCGGGAAGGCCCATGCGGGCGACGATGATGCGCGTGATTTCGGCGGCGGTTTCTTCGAGGGCGCGCTCGGTGACGTTGAAGACGGGCCAACGTTTGTTTTTGCGGAAGATTTCTTGGGCGTGCTGGAGTTCTTTTTCGATGTAGCCGAGGCTTGCGTAGTCGCCTCCGGGATCTTGACCGAATTTTTCGAGGCGGTTGCGGCGGATGCGCGTGAGGCTGTCGACGTCGATGATTAAGCCCACGATCTTCCTTTGGTCCACTTCGAAGAGTTCTTTCGGGAGCGGAGTTTCGATGACCATCGGAACGTTGGCGACTTTCCATCCTTTATGGCTCAGGAAAATCGACAGCGGAGTTTTTGACGTGCGACTGATTCCGACGAGGATGATGTCGGCTTGATCGAGATCCGCGAGGCTTTTTCCGTCGTCGTGTTTGACGGTGTATTCGATGGCTTCGATGCGTTTGTAATATCGTTCATCGACGCTTCTTAGGAGGCCCGCTTCGCCCTCGGAGTGGACGCCGAAGAATCGATCGAGAGATGTCAGCAGCGGCCCGAGAAGGTCGACGGAGAGCAAGCCCTTTCCGCTCGCGAGTTCCGTGATTTTGGTGCGCATCGAGGGACTCACGACGGTGTGGATGATGATGCCTTGTTTTTCGAAGGCTTCATTGATCACGGATTCAACTTGGGCTTCGGTTCGTACGTTTTTGCAACGGACGATATTCAGATCCATCTGCTCGTATTGCACGAGGGCTGCGCGGGTCATGTTCGCGGCGGTTTCGCCGGTTCCGTCGGAGATGATGTAAACCGTGCGACGAACGCTCGCCGCTTCTCCGGTAGGTCCCGTGCCGTCGCTCATTCCGTTAAACCTTGTTTCAGAAGGTCGTGCGCCTTTTCCATCACCCCAACTTGCCAGGGATGTGGGCGGTTGCAAACCAAAAGCACGACAACGCCCCGCCTCACCGAAATCGCGAAGACCGACGCATCTTGAAGCGAACGCAACTTCTCAAGACGGAATGCACGAAGGAGAGGACCGATGCGACCGCGCTTCACGCCCTCAAAACCGGAGGGAGGAATGGCGACTGAAATTTCCGTGCTCCCTTGCGGATTGAAAACGCTGCCGAACAGGAACATCGAGCGCAGGCGCGGGGCCGAGCCTTTCTTTTCTTCGAAAATGAAACCAGCTTCGAAAAAAGGTGCTAGCGCCGCGAACTTCTGTTCGATGCCGGCACTGCGACCGCGTGAGGGAAGGAGTTGCGCCGTCTCGAGATCGTTGCGAACGGTAAACACGGGTGCGGGTGTCGCGGCCGAAGGAACTTCCTGAATCAGCTCGCGCTCCCCTTCCAAAATGTCACCGAGGTATTCTTGAAAATTGCGCGCGCGATCCGACCACTTCGAGAGCTTTGTGAAATCCATGATTCCATCATAAGCCGGTTCGCGCGGGATGGCGGGTCCAGATGACGACTAGTCGACGAGTTCGACGTTTGCGCCCTTGACTGCCCAAGCACGATTGAAAGCTTCCGCCTTCATCTCGTCGGGCAGGAACACTCGCGTGAGTGGGCGCCCCAAATCATCCCAAATTTTGAAGCAAGCCTCGACCCATCCGGCGGCATCTTGAATCTGCGGAACCACGATGGTCTTGGAATTCGGGAGCAAATTCTCACTCGCGATCATGAGCGGCGCCGAGCGGAAGGTGCCGATCTCCGGCAG
This sequence comes from Bdellovibrionales bacterium, assembly GCA_005792225.1. Taxonomy (GTDB): domain Bacteria; phylum Bdellovibrionota; class Bdellovibrionia; order Bdellovibrionales; family JAMPXM01; genus SXSP01. Next base: position 2,939 of record SXSP01000044.1, read on the forward strand.
CTCGACCTCGCAATCCTGGATGACCTTTTGGATTTCGGGCGAGAGCTCACGCGACTTGTGAAGACCTGCCCTTTGGATCTGGAAGTTGAGATACCAGTCGAGCTTCCGCGCCCATCGAGAGTGCTGAGCTTCGGCCACGATCCAGAGGTCGCAGCCTGGTGAGAGAGCCGTGAGGGAGTCGACGGTTTTCAACGACATCCCATCACTTTTCCAATGGACTGGCCGAAGGTCAACCGCTGATCGTGCGAGAGACGTGGTCGAGGATCCCGTTCACGAACGCGCCGGAATCAGTGCTTCCGAATTTTTTTGCGATTTCGACCGCCTCGTCGATGGCGATGTTCGGGGTCATCGCGGGCGAAAGGAACTTCATTTCGAAAACGGCGATACGCATGACGCTCAGATCGACGAGGCCCATGCGCGAGACTTTCCAGTGCGAACTGTGCGCCTGAATGATTCCGTCAATCTCCTTCATGCGGGCCGACACTCCTAGAAAGAGCTGGCCACCGTACTCGGCGATCTCGGGTTCGATCGAGAAGTCGTGAACGAAACGACGGAGAGCTCCGTCAGCCGTCGGTCCCATGCCTTCGGTCGCGAACTCACGTTGGAACAAAAGCTGGAGCGCCATCTCGCGAGAACGTCTTCTCAGTCCGTAGTTGTCTTTTCCCGTCGTCGAACTTGTTTGCGAACTCAGTCCTCGTTCCCTTTCACGCTTCTCTTTTGCTCCGCGATTTGCATGGGTTCACCGTCGGCCGACAAGCGCTCCGCATGTTCTTCCAAGTGCGAGACGAATTCGTCAACGTCCTTGAATGTCTGGTAGACGCTCGCGAACCGAACGTAAGCGACGTCATCCAGGAGCCGAAGTTCTTTGATGACCTTTTGACCGACGGAATCCGAAGTGACTTCGCGCTCCGACCTCGAGAGGACCCATTTCGCGACACGATCAACGATTTGCTCCATCTGCGCAAGACTCACCGGTCGCTTTTGACAAGCGGCCTGAATCCCTTTCAAAACTTTCTCGCGACTGAATGGCTCGCGACGACCGTCTTTTTTGATGATGTAGGGATACACCTGAAGGAGCGTCTCGAGCGTCGTGTAGCGACCCACGCACTTTAAACATTCCCGCCGACGGCGAATGGAATCGCCATCCCGACCGACCCGCGTGTCGAGCACGCGATCTTCAAGATGTCCGCAGAAGGGGCATTTCATAAGTGGCCGACTGTAAACGCATGCCTGCCGCGCGTCAAGACCGCAGCACTTCAGAAGAAACCTATCTTGCGACGCATTCTGAATCGAGTTACTTTTTTAGGGAAGTCTCCAAGGAGGTCGGGATGACGGGGTCCAAAGGATTGGCTCTTTTCTTCGCAATTATCTTCGCGCTCGCGCTTTTTTCCGCGCCAAAAGCCTACTCACAGTCGATCGATGATGCCAGTGAAGGGGCGATCGAGCTCCCCGACGAAGAACCCTCGGCTTATCCCGAAAAAGAAGCGACTCCCACCGGTCGCAAGGCCGCCGAAAAGTACATGGCACCTCGCAAATCCACTCGCTCAAGAAACATCTCGGGAGTCGGCAGCGGCGGCGGTGGCGGAAGCCGGGGCGGAGGCGACCACTTCTTAGCCGTCCATCTCGGAATGATGGTGACCGACAACGCCTATAAATGGGGTGGCCGCGACTCCTCAGGCAACGTCGGTAAATGGAATGCCGGTGTTACCTACCGCGTGGGCGAATGGGTCAATTCCATGGACCTGAATGTGCGCATCGACGTGCAACGTTTTCAATTGGATGAGGGCAACGCCACCAAGCTGAGCTTCCTCCCCGTCATCACTTTCCCTGATGCTAGCAGCAAATTTCCGCTCTATTTCGGAATCGGCGCGGGTCTCGGCGTTTTCGCCCAGCAGATTTCGAATGAATCGGCTCTCGCTTTCGACTATCAGTTGATCGCAGGCGCTCGCTTCTTCGACATTTTTGATAACACGGGCTTCTTCGTCGAAGCGGGCATGAAAAACCACGCCCACCTTCTAAGTGATGGGCAGTTCAACGGATCCTTCGTCGCCCTGGGAGCCGTGTTCACGTTCTAAGGAACCGATGCGCATTCACCGACCCGTGGCCGAGAAAGTTATCTCGGCCCTGAACCATATTTTCTCCGAAGGCTACCACGCCGACAAAGTTCTCGAGCGACTCTTCAAACAGAATAAGCAGCTCGGCTCTCGCGATCGGAAATTCATCGCCGAATCCACCTACGACATCGTTCGCTGGTGGCGCCTGCTGTGGGCCTCGATCGGTCGTGACGAGCCTTCGCTCGCTTCCAACGAACTCTGGAAAGTCTTGGGCGCCTGGATGATCTTGAAAGGTGGAGTCACCGACCTCCCTTCGTGGCCTGAGCTCCGCGAAATCGAACACGCAAAGGTGCGCTCACGCGCGGCCGAAGCTTCGGGGCATCCCGCTGTTCGCGAGTCGCTCCCCGATTGGCTCTACGAGCTAGGTCTTCGCGAGCTCGGCGTGAAGTGGAATGAAATCCTGAGCGAGCTCAACCGCCAAGCTCCCGTCGTCATCCGCGCCAATCGGCTGCGCACGGACCGCGAGAAATTGCGCCGCGCTCTCGAGTCCGAAGGAGTTCCGACGGAACCCGCTCGGTCCACCGAAGACGGCCTCCGCCTCGTCGAACGTAAAAACGTCTGGTCGACGAAAGCGTTCCAATCGGGAATGTTTGAACTTCAAGACGGCGCGAGCCAACAGGTGGCTCCGCTCCTCGCGCCTCAGCCCGGAGATCGTGTGATCGATGCCTGCGCGGGGGCCGGAGGCAAAACCCTGCACCTCGCGGCGCTGATGAAAAACAAAGGGAAGATCATCGCGATGGATGTCGGCGAGCGGAAGCTCGAAGAACTCCGCAAACGCTGCTCCCGTGACGGCGTCGACATTGTCGAAGTCAAGTTGATCGAGGGAACGAAGTCCGTGAAGCGACTCGCGGGAACGGCCGATCGCTTGTTACTTGATGTTCCCTGCTCAGGCATGGGCGTTCTCCGTCGCAACCCCGACAGCAAGTGGAAGTTGCGGCCCGAAGAAGTCGAACGCCTCCGCGTTCTTCAGTCCGAAATTCTGCGCGACTACTCCGAGATGGTGAAGCCCGGCGGCCGGATGGTCTACGCGACGTGCAGCATTCTTCCTTCGGAAAACGGCGACCAGGTTCGCAAGTTCCTCGAAACGGCCGACAACGGTGCCAAGTGGTCCTTGCTCGAAGAAAAAAGCTTCTGGCCCGGCCAAGACGACTACGACGGCTTCTACGCGGCCCTCCTCGAACGCCGCCCCTAGGAGGAGGTACGCCGTACCGCATGCGGTACGGCGTACCTTTTGCTTTGCGCACCGCGGCCCACGATAATGGGGGCATGGAGTTGGAGCTCGTTCGTCCCACGGTGGACTACCGCGAAAGTTATCTTGAAGCCTTGAACGATTGGCGGGCTGAAGGCCTGTCGTGGCATCTCCAGTAGGACATGACGAGACTGGCGACGGACTTCGAAGCCTTCATTCAGGACCAGCTTCTGATGACAACCACGCCTGGTTCGAACCTGGTTCCGGAAACTGAGCTTTGGGGTGTTGCGGATCGCACGTTTGTCGGTCGGATCTCGATTCGCCACGAACTCAACGATGCCCTGAGAGTTGTCGGAGGCCACATTGGTTACGATACGGCTCGCAAATTCCGCGGGCGCGGCTTGGCGACCGAGATGCTCCGCCTGGCGCTTCCGATTGCCAAGTCGCTCGGGCTGGCTCGCGTGCTCCTCACCTGCGATGACACAAACGTACCGTCGATCAAAGTCATTGAAGCAAACGCTGGAGTGCTCGAAGGCGTCCGCGCGAATGACCCGAACAAGCCAAGAAAGCGTTACTACTGGATTGATTTACAAACCATCTAAGTTTGCAATGACCCGTTTTCCAGTGAGGCCGCTTCAACCCTCAGACCCACCACTTGAGATTTATTGCCCTAAACCCTGCTGCTTCAGCGCACGGTAGAACACTTCCACAGCCTGATCGGAAGCATCGCCTTCTCGCCAGTAGTAGTAGACGTTCACGGCGTGTTGGACGTCGGCGATGTCGACTTTCGTGAGGCGTCCCATGCGAACTTGTTTGCGAATCGCGTGCGATGGCAGGAAACCCCAGCCGAGACCCGACTCGATCACGCGCTTTAAAGTTCCGACGTTGTTCGTCTCGAATGCGGGTTTGAGCTTCACCCCTTCGCGGTCGCAGGCAGTCTTCAGGATTTTTTCGAATCCCTCGTAGCGTTCGGTGAGGCGCATGTACGGCCTCGTCGCGAGATCGGCGACGGTCGCTTCATCCGGTACGGTGGCGTCCCGGCCGCTCGCGACGAGCCACATTTCATCCTTCATGAGCGGGCGACTCTTTAGACCCTTCGTCTCTCCACCGTATTCGGTGCCGACGTCAGGCAAAATGGCGACATCAAGTTCGCCGCTCGTCAGCGCGCGGAAGACTTCGGCACCATCGTGATAGATGAGCGAGACCGAGATCTTGCTATTGTGCTTCATGAAGGTCCCGATGGCGGGAGAGATGAGCTGAAGGCCGAGTGAGTTCAAAGTGCCGATCCTCAGATCGCCCCTTACCCCTTCGCCCATCGTCTGGATCGCCACCTGCGCTTGTTGGGTGAGCGCGATAATGCGTTTTGCGTAATCGTAAAGGAGCTGCCCCTGCACGGTGGGTTTTGCGTGCCGACTTCCACGGTCGAGGAGGTTTACTCCCAT
>SXSP01000045.1 GCA_005792225.1 Bdellovibrionales bacterium
GCCGCGGGTCCCGGCGGCAAAGATCTCTTTATTCTCTCGCCGGATTCAGGCGCAGAGCCGGGTCAAAAAGTGAAGTAACGTGACCCTTTCTCAGCGTGATCTCAAACTTTTAAAAGCATTGCTCGAGGTGGGCCACCGGCTCGAGCGGGTTTGGGAGCACGATCCTTCCGGTCTCGCAAAGTTTCGCGATCTCATCGCGAGTCTTGCGACGGAGGCCGAATCCGAAGATCTGCGCCGACTTTCGTTTCACTCACGCAATCTCGCTTCCGAGATGACAACTCAACACCTGGCCACGATTCTCGTTCCGTTTGAGCGTCTTCTCGGTAAGGCCATTCGCGATGACGAATTCCTCGTGACTGAGGACGACGGCGGCACGCGAGCGGTTCGTCCGCTCACGATCGTTGCCGAAAATATCCGTTCGGCCTTTAACGTGGGTGCGATTTTTCGTACCGCGGAGGCTTTCGGCGCGGAGAAAGTTCTTCTTACCGGCTATACGTCAACGCCCGAAGAAGAACGAACCGCGAAGACCAGCATGGGAACCGAAAAGGATATCGCCTGGGAATCCCTCCCGCGCTCCCACGACGCGATTGAAAAATTAAAACAAGACGGTTACACGATCATCGCTTTAGAGACAGCCGAGGGCGCGGAAACTTTAGGCGAGATGGCTTGGCCCGAAAAGACGGCATTGATTCTCGGAAACGAACGCTTCGGCGTCGATCACGAGACACTCGCGCAAGTGGATCGCATTTTGCGAATTCCCCTCCATGGGAGGAAGAATTCACTGAACGTCGGGATCGCCCTCGGGGTGGCTCTCGCTGACTGGAGACGCGAGCGGCCGTCGTCCTCGATCGGACTCTTTCGTTCGCCAGCGATTCATCCGTATGAGGCGCGGCGCCAGGGCTCTGAGAATGCGACCGAAGAAATTGCCTACGTCGAACTCGAGCGAGGCCGGGGCTTCGAACAAGCCCTCGAGGATCTCGAGGGCTTCGATCGCATCTGGCTCCTTTACGAATTTCACCATAATCAGAATTGGAAGCCGAAAGTGATGCCTCCGCGCGGCCCCCGCATCAAGCGCGGAGTCTTCGCGACCCGCTCTCCCTACCGGCCCAACAATATCGGTATGAGCTGCGTGCAACTCGTTCGAATCGAGGGTCTCAAGGTTTTTGTTAAAGGTTTTGATTTGCTCGACGGCACGCCGATTCTCGATCTCAAACCCTATCTTCCCTCCGCGGATGCTTTTCCCGATTCGAGGGCGGGTTGGACGGAGGGGCTCGATGCCCTCGCTTTCACCGTCGCGGTATCGGAAATCGCCCGTCGTCAGCTCGCTTGGTTGACTCACGAAGGAGTGACTCAGATCGAAGGCTTCGCGCGCGCGCAGTTGGAATTTGATCCCACCGATGAAGACCGAAAGCGCGTCCGCAAGCTTCACGAAGATTGTTTCGAATTGAGTTACCGCACGTGGCGGGTTGATTTCCGACTAGATGCGGAGACGCGCTTGGTGGAAATCCTTCGCGTGAGAAGTGGCTATACGAAGGAGGAACTCCTCGCACCCGTCGACACCTACGCCGACAAAGCCGTTCACAAACGATACGCCGTTCAAAACTTCGACTGAGAGCGAGTCAATTTTCGTTTCACGCTGAGATCGCAAAACTTTTTTTCGCAGCGCGAAGTCCGTCGGGAGTGCTCAACCTTTTTCCGTTTCCCGTCTTGAGACATGGACTGTCTCGTGAGTTCACGTCCAGGCGCGTTTGGACCGTCTCACCGTCTGAGCGTGAGACACTGTCAAAAACTTCGCCTCCCTTTACGATCTTTGAGTCTAGACGAAATCCGACGAAAACTTTCCTTGTAGGCACGTATGTTCGTTCGAAGGAGTTGTTATGCGCTATTCAAATTCCAAATCAGCAGTCCGCGGGAAATTCGCACATGCTCTCATTGCGACTTCCGCTTTTGCGACTCTCGTCGGCTGCTCTAAAGGCGGCGGCAGCTTCAGCACGTTGGAAACCAGCCAAGGTTTCCATCAGGCGGATGCGAAGATCAATAACAAGATCGATATCCTCTGGCTCGTCGATAACTCGGGCTCGATGGATCCGTTACAGCAGCGACTCGCCGATAACTTCGAGTCGTTCATGACGGACTTCCGCGGCAAGGGTTTCGACTTTCAGATCGCGGTCGCGCGAAGTGACGCGTACGCGGGATTGCCCGAATACCGCAACGATCCAGAAGTTGTGGCGTTCAGCGAAGGCCTTGGCCCCGATTATTCGAAGGTGAAGGTGATCACCCCGTCGACTCCGAATCTCATCGAAACTTTCGTGAAGAACGCGAAAGTCGGAGCTTACGGCTCCGGCGACGAACGCGTATTCCAGTCGATCTTCGCTTCAATCACGAGCCCCGTAAACGCGGGATTCTTGCGCGAGGGTGCCTTCTTCGCGGTCGTCATCCTCTCTGACGAGGACGATTTCTCCAACCCGAGTCGCGGTGAAGGCGCGGCCGGAGACCATGACTATAATCAAGCTGGTCTCGTGAGCGTAGACTCAGTGGTAGCGGACCTCGACGCTCTGACGAAGAGCACGGATAAACAAAAGAACTATAACGTTTCCGCCATCACGGTGAACACGCCCGAGTGCCAGGCCGAGCATTCAAAGAGCGCTCCGAGCGCGATCGTCGGTCAGCGCTACATCGAGCTCGCAAATAAAACGAAGGGTGTCATCGGGAGCGTTTGCGATGACAGCTTCGCGAACAGCTTGAAGTTCATCCAGCAGCGGATCGTCGAGCTCGTCTCGTCGTTTAAACTCGATCGCGAGCCGAAACCCGACACGATTGTCGTGACCGTCAACGGCGTGAATGTTCCTAACAGCGATACGAACGGCTGGACTTACTCGGCATCTGAGAACGCGATTTACTTCCATGGTGCCGCCGTTCCGCCCGCGTCGGCTGACGTGAGAATCGGCTTCGACCCGGCTTCGTTCCTCTAAGATTTTTTTCGAAGACTCTCCACGAGGGGAAGGTCGGCCACTGCGAACTCGTAGTGGCCGATTTCTTTGGTCGTGATCCACTTCGCGTCGGCAACCGCCAGATGCTTCAGCTCACCGCCCGTGAGCCTGCAGAGATAGCAGACGAGGATCACATGAAGCGGAGGGTGCACGGGATACACGTGCGAAGCGATGTCGAGAAAGCCCGTGACTTCCACGTCGAGGTTCAGCTCTTCCTTGATCTCTCTTATGAGGCACGCCTCGGGATGCTCGCCGAACTCGACCTTTCCCCCGGGGAACTCCCACTTTCCCGCCTCGATGCGATCGTTCTTGCGACGTTTCGCGATGAGAAATTTTTCGCCATCACTTCTCTCGAAGATGACGGCAGCCGAGACAAGCATCGATTTTGGGGTTTGCGTGGACATTCTTGGAGCCTACCTTCGAGCCCCAGGGGGTGACAAGCCTGCGGGCATGGAGCTAGCCTCGAGGGTATGACATACGCGGCCTGTCCCCAATGTTTGAAGTTAAACAAGATCAGCCCCGAGCGCGCCCGCACGTCCCGTCCCATTTGCGGAGCGTGCCGCGCGGAAATCGATTTTCACGACGGCATTCTGAACGCGAGCGTTCGCCAAGCACAGACTCTCATCGCGAAGTCTCCCCTCCCCGTTGTCATCGATTTTTGGGCACCGTGGTGCGCACCCTGTCGGGCGTTTGCGCCGACGTTCGAGCGCGTCGCCGGCGAATCGATGAGTCGGGCCGTGTTCGTGAAGGTTAACACTGAAGCTGATCCATCGGCGGGCCCGGCTTTCGGAATTCGCGGGATTCCCACCTTAGCCGTTTTCAAAGCGGGCTCGGAGGTCGCGCGCGAGTCCGGCGCGATGCCCTACGAAATGTTCCGAAACTGGCTCCAACTCTAATGCGCGCCGTGGCAAGCAGAAGGTACGCCGTACC